>JAERRW010000015.1 GCA_016735235.1 Sulfurospirillum sp.
GATCATTCAAATCCCGCATGGTTTATACCTATAGTTGGAAATGTATTAGTTCCTGTTGGAGGAGTTGGGTTTGCAAGCCATGCAATTCTTATGTATTTTTTTAGTATTGGAATCTTCTTTTGGGTTATACTGTTTGCAATTCTATTAAATAGAATTATATTTCATAATCAATTAGCTATTAAATTTATGCCTACTATATTTATTTTCATAGCACCGCCAGCGGTTGGTTTTATGGCTTATTATAAGATGTTTGAAGTAGTAGATAATTTCTCTATGATGATGTTTAGCTTAGCGCTATTTTTTACTTTTTTGGTTGCTTTTATGTATAAAAATTTCATAAAAATAAAATTTTTTATATCTTGGTGGGCATTTGTTTTTCCTCTAGCGGCTATGGGCATTGCTTCGATGATAATGTATAACCACACAGATGATTTTTTGCTTTTACTTCTATCTTACACCATGATTACAGTAACAACAGTTGTTATTTTAATAGTTGCATATCAGACAGTTTTACATGTGAGAAAAAAAGAAATTTGTGTAGAAGAGTAGATGTATGAAAAATTATATTACTTATAGCATAGCATGTGTTTTAATTTTTGTGATAGGAAATAGCATATATGAACACAATAAAAAAAATAGTTTATATGCAAAAACTCAAAGATTAGATTGCCATAAAAATATAAATACTTTTGAGAGATTATATGATAGAAATAAAATAAAAGAGTTGCATAAAAAACTTTTAGACGGAAATTTTGTTTTAGTATCTTCTATTCAAAAAGCAGTATATTCAAAATCTAAATTGTTTAAACATGTAGAGTTAAAAGAGACAGACAAAGCCACTATCGACATGTTAAATAGTTACATTGTAGACAAAAAGTTAAGTGACGATAAAATTAAAATTTTATACTATATTTATGAAAATGATATAAAAGATCCAGGCAAAAAAAGTAAAAAAAGTAAACTCTATGCTGGTTATGTTGTTTTTAAATTTAGTACAGAAAAAGATAAACTTGTATACCAAGTGCAAGTTGATTTTATGGATAAAAATGGAGCTGATTTAAACAAAAGTATAGAGTGTGCAATTAACTCATTTATGACAGTTAAATAAAAAAAAGAGTACTTCTCAATAGATGTTTGGGTTGTATACTATATTTAAATTTAGGAAATACAGATGAAATTATTATTAATAGGTGCGGGCAACATGGGCAAAGCAATGCTAGAGGGTTTACATGTACATGATATAACCGTAGTAGAGATGAATAGAGCAAGGGAAAATAAACTTAAAGAAATATTTACAGATATAAAAGTAGTCAACTCTATACCAAGACTTGATGGTTTTATTGTAATACTGGCTATAAAACCACAATCTTTAGAATCTTTGTATCTTAAAGGAAAGGCACAAGGAGTTATATCTATTTTAGCAGGAGTTACTCTAGCAAAACTAAGTTTAACAATAGATTCCAAAAGCTACATAAGAGCCATGCCAAACATGGCTGCACTTGTAAAAAAATCAGCAACTTCTCTTTGTGGAGATGAGGAGCTCAAAAAGATAGCTATTGAAATTTTAAACTCTATAGGAAAATGTTTTTGGCTAAACAGTGAAAATGAATTAGATATCGCAACAGGACTCGCTGGAAGTGCTCCGGCATGGATAGCCTTAGTTGCTGAATCTTTAAGTGATGGAGCTGTAAATCTTGGACTTAAAAGAGACATAACATACAAATATATTGCTCAGCTTTTTGAGGGAGTAGGAGAGGTTCTTCAAAACAAGCATCCTGCAATATTAAAAGATCAAGTAACATCACCAAATGGTACAACTATAGCCGGTATTGCAAAACTAGAAGAGGGCGGAGTTAGAGATAGTTTTATAAAAGCTATGAAAGCGTCATATAAAAAAACAAAAAAACTCTAGTTTAAATAATAATAATTGGATTAAATGCTTTAGTGGCCACAAGTATAGTATCTCCAGTATTAAGTTTATTTACTTCCTCCTTGGTGGCAACAACTTTTGTTAAATTATTGCCTATTAAAAGAGTTATTATATAAACAATATCAGCTTTTTTAATTTTTAAAATTTTTGCTGAAAATTTAAATTTGCCACTTATTTTTGAATTATCAAAAAGTATATCTGGAGTTCCTTCTTTAACTATTTTTCCATTTTTTACAATTTTTATATGAGAAGATAGCCTATAGACTTCTGAAATGTCATGACTTATAAAAAGAGTTGTCATTTTGAAACTTTTATGAATTTTATCTATACTATCTTGTAGTTGTTGTCGCATTGAGTAATCAAGTGCCGAAAAAGCCTCGTCTAGTAAAAATAATTTTGGTCTTCTTGCAACTGCTCGTATTAATGCAACTCTCTGTTTTTCTCCACCTGATAGTGCATTTGGAAATTTGTTTTGCAACTCTTTTAAGTCTACAATTTCTAAAAGTTCCTGCAAGAAATTTTCATTTTTTTCTTGTTGTGCAAATCTTAAATTTTTTATAACACTCATATTTGGAAAAAGTGCATAATCTTGAAATACAAATCCAACATCTCTTTTTTGAGGCACTAAGTTTATCTTTTTTTTTGAATCAAACCATATTTTGTCATTTACTTTTATGTAGCCAATATCTGGAGTTTCTAGCCCACTCAATAGTCTTAAAAAAGTAGTTTTACCAGAACCAGATTGCCCAAATATTGCATTTATAGAATTGTTTTCTATGGTAGTTTTAAAGTGAAAATTGATCTGTTCATTTTTATTTTTGAAACTCTTTTGTATATCAATTTCTATCATTTTAAAACTCCGCTAAATTTTCTATTCATCATGTATACTACAAGTAAAATTATAAAACATATTACAAAAAGTGTAAGTGCATACTGATTTGCTAAATCATAATTAAGTGCTTCAACTTCATCATAAATAGCTATTGATGCTAATCTTGTTACACCTGGAATATTACCGCCTATCATTAAAACTACTCCAAACTCTCCAACAGTATGGGCAAAGGTCAAGACAACACCTACAAGAAGAGATGCTCGTATATTTGGAAGTTGAATATAAAAAAGAGTTTGTAATTTTGATTTACCAAGAGTATAAGAAGCTTCAGTAAGCGATTTTGGCAATGATTGTAAACCAGATTGTATGGGATGCACCATAAAAGGAAAACTAAATATAGTTGAACCTATTATGATGCCCTCGTATGAAAATACTAATCTCATATCAAACCAGTCTTCAAAAAAACTGCCCGTAAAACTGCTAGGTCCTAAAAAAATAAGCAGATAAAAACCTATAACAGACGGCGGTAAAACTAAAGGCATGCTTATAATAGTTTCAAAAATTGGTTTAAATTTTGACTTTGTTGTAGATAGCCAAAAAGCTATTGGAATTCCAATGATAAAAAGTATACATGTTGTATGTAGTGCCACTTTAAAAGTTAATAACATTGTTTCTAAAAACATTAATCTTCTTCTATTAAAGATATTTCATTAGCTTTAATTAAAGCCATTACATTGTCATTTACTTTTAAATTTAAACGCTTTGATGAATTTAGTGTTATGAATGATGTTAAAATTGTCTCTTTACATGTAAGTTCTATTTTTGAAAGTATTTTACCATTTTGTATTGATTTTATTTTGCATTTTAACTGATTAGTCATGCTTATGCCACCCATATTTAAAAGAGCTATAACAACTTCGGTCTCTTTAAATGCAACTGTTATACTCTTGCCTATTTTAAGATAATTACAACTTTTAGGCGTATCTAATAGTACTGTTCCAAATAAAGTATCTAAAATTTGAATATTTACTAAAGAGATACCTTGATGTGAAGTTATCTTTTTTATAACTCCCTTTATTTTATTCATTTACAGTATATCCGTACTTTTTAAATATATTTTTACTAGTTTCTGAAAAAATAAATTTATAAAAATCTTCACTAAGTTCTCTATTGTTTTCAAATCCATGTTTCAAAATAACTATCCCTTGTTCTACTGGAAAATAGTCATTTTTATCTAACTCTATCCATTTTCCTTTGTTTTTCATTCTTGGTGACAAAACTATAGATTTTGCGGTAATGCCTATATCTGCCGAACGAGAGTAGATATATTGACTTGTTTGTGAAATACTTTCACCCCAAACTATCTTTTTTTCAATAATTTCTTTCAAGCCTTTTTTTTCTAAAAGTCTTACCGCTTCTACACCATAAGGAGCATTTTTAGGACTTGGAATTGCTATTTTTTTTATTCTTTTATTTTTTAGATTTTCAAGTTCTAAAGTAACATCTTTATTGAGAGTCCATAAAACAAGCCCACCATAAGCATATATTTTTGGTTCTGAATAAGTCATATTTTTTGAGTGTAAATATTTAGGATATTTCATATTAGCAGATAAAAAAAGATCAAAAGGAGCCCCTTGCTCTATCTGTGCTGTTAATTTTCCAGAAGAGGAAGCTATAGGCATAATTTTCACACCACTCTTTTTTTCATAAGCTAACATAATATCATCAAATGCAAATCGAACATTTGATGCAATTGCTACTTTTAGAGAATTTGCATTTATGGTAGTTACCAATATAATTAAAAAAATAAATTTATACAACATGTAACCCTTTCTTTAAAATCTTTTCTATCTAGTGCCATTTAAGACTTTTTTGTATTGCTTTTATATCTTCTACAGTTGCATAAAAATCTTCAAAATTTAGCATATTTGGACCATCACAAAGTGCTTCACAAGGATTGTTGTGTGTTTCAAAGAAAAATCCATCAACTCCAATAGCCGCTGCTCCTCTTGCAAGTGGTGCAACAAACTCTCTTCTTCCTCCACTACTTCCACCAGCAACTCCGGGCATCTGAACAGAGTGTGTCGCATCAAAAATAACAGGTGCAAACTCATTCATAATCGTAAAACTTCTCATATCTACTACTAAATTTCCATAGCCAAAAGTAGTTCCTCTCTCTGTTAGCCAAACACCATTTTTAAGAGCAATTTCTCTGCCTTCTTCTTTAATGCCACGAGTTTCCAGTACTTTTTTAACCGAATATTTCATATCGCTTGGGTTTAAGAATTGTCCTTTTTTAATATTGACTATTGAGTCTGTTTTTCCAGCTTCAACAAGTAGATCAGTCTGACGACATAAAAAAGCAGGAATTTGAAGAACATCTGCAACACTACTAACAACTCTAGCTTGGCTTGGAAGATGAATATCGGTTAAGAGTTTATATCCAAACTCACTTTTAACTTCATCAAGAAGTTTTAATCCTTCATCAATTCCGGGTCCTCTAAAACTATTTAGGCTTGTTCTATTTGCTTTATCAAAACTAGATTTAAAATAAAAATCTATGTTTTTATCTTCATGATATTTTACTAATTTTTCTGCTACTAAAAATAGTTTATCTCTACTCTCTATGACACAAGGTCCCGCTATCAAAATCATCGTAACTCCTTATTGTTATTCATAATATTTTTAAGTTTATTCATTTTTTGTAAAAATTTATTTAACTGGTTTGCAAACTCCTCTGCATCTTTTTTACTAAATGGCGCTGGACCACCTGTAACTTCTCCGCTATCTCTAAGTTCACTCATAAAATTTCTCATAGCAAGACACTGCTTAACATTCTCAATAGTATAGAGCTCACCTCTATGGTCTAGTGCATGTGCTTTTTTAGTAATAAGTCTATCGGCTAGTGGAATGTCAGCTGTTATGACTAAATCCCCCTCGTTGACTAATTCTACTATATAATCGTCGGCTATATTTGCGCCTTGTGAAACAACTTTGTAAAAGATATTTTTTGATTTGCCTATATCTATTTTTTTATTTGCTATTACATAAGTTTTTAACTTTAATCTTTCAATAGCTTTTAAAAGTATAGGCTTTAAAAGATTTGGAAAAGCATCGCCATCTACATACAGCGTCAGACTATCTCCTTTACTCTACCTACTTCACCGCTTACTAATCTTACCTTAATACCATGATGATGTGTTGGTGAACTTGTTAAAATATCTTTTACAACTCCTTTTGATAAAATTCCACTTTTTTGGTCTTTCTTTAAAACTATTTTTACTTGTAAGCCCGCTTTAATATCAACTCTTTTTTGTCCATTCAAAATAATACTCCTTCTTTTTATAAATATTTTTAGTACACATGTAACTCTATCTATATTTAAATTATAGCAATTTCTTCTACTATTGGCACAACTATTTTGTGGTACACCAAAATCTTTAACATTTTCTAAAACAATATTTTATCTAATTTTACTTCTATTTATACCATTCACACAACGACCGACAATTTGAATTTAAACTTACATGTTAAGTTTTTTTATCTTCAAGTATAATATAATAAGGAACTTTTTGATAAAATAGCTAAATTTATAGAAATATGTTTGAAATAAAAAAATATTATATATTGTATAGGAGATATTATTATGGGATTTAGTGAATTTTTTGGTAATTTTCGCAAAAAACAGTCCTCGCCAAAAGAAGCTCCAAGTCATTGGGTGAAGTGTTCAAAATGTCAATCATTAATGTACTTTAAAGAGATTGAGCATCTATTTAATGTTTGCCCAAAGTGTGGATTTCATATGCGAATTACCGCTCTTGAAAGAATAAATCTTCTTGCGGATCAAGATAGTTTTGTAGAGTTTGATTCATCTCTTGCACCTATTGACCCTCTAAAATTTGTAGATAAAAAATCATATAAAAAAAGAATATCCGAAGCAATTAAAAATACAGGGCGCACATCTGCTGTTATAAGTGGAGGCTGTTCTATAAATGGAATCAATACTCAATTGGTTGTATTTGATTTTAAATTTATGGGCGGAAGTTTAGGTTCTGTTGAGGGTGAGAAAATTGTAAGGGCTATTAGTCGTGCTATAAAAAACGAAGAGGGCTTAGTTATAGTTAGTGCAAGCGGTGGTGCAAGAATGCAAGAGAGTACTTTTGCACTTCTTCAAATGTCTAAAACTTCGGCCGCTTTAACTAAATTAAGTGATGCTGGTCTTCCATTTATCTCTGTTTTAACAGACCCAACTATGGGAGGGGTTAGTGCCTCTTTTGCTTGGCTTGGAGATATTATCATAACAGAACCGGGTTCACTTATTGGTTTTGCTGGACAAAGGGTTATAAAACAGACAATTGGTGCTGATTTACCGCAAGGATTTCAAAGAGCAGAATTTCTTCTTGAGCATGGCTTGATTGACATGATAATTCAACGCAATAAAATGAAGGATTGCATATCTGACATGTTGATATTTTTCAACAAAAATTGTGCTAAAGTTGATTTTCAAGACGACCAAGAGTTAGAGATGCAAGCATGAGCAATTTACTTTTAAGAGAAGAAGTTTTTATCGACTCTGTTTAAATAAGAAGAGTTGTATGAAATTATATGCTCTTTTAGATTATGAAACTTTGATTAAAAAAAAGTGGACAATAGAGAAATTTATCTTAACATGTGAAGTTCTGCATGTCAAGATAATTCAATATCGTGATAAGCAAGGGGAGCGAGCAAGAAAGATAGAAAACTTAAAACTAATAAAATCACTTTGTGATATAATTCTTTTGGTTAATGATGAGGTTGAATTGGTAGAGTTTTGCGATGGCTTACATGTAGGACAAGAAGACTTGCAACAAATAGCTACATGTAAAAAAGATGCTATAGCAAATATTAGACAAAAAATAGGAAGAAAGATTTTAGGAGTATCAACTCATAACAAAGAGGAGATTTTAGAGGCAAATAGTCTTGATATAAATTATATTGGATTAGGAGCATATAGAGCTACTAATACAAAAGATGATGTAACTGTTTTGAAAGAGAATCTAAGCGAAATGGCAAGATTTTCTCTTAAGCCAGTTGGTGCAATTGGTGGAGTTAGAGTAGACGATAACATAAAAGGTGTCTCATTTTTGGTTGTAGGAAGTAATTTATATGAATATTAAAGTCTTTACTATAGAGAAGAGTAGTGATAGTCGCATAGATACACTAAGTAGAGAGTTTATTAAAATGATCTCTAAAAATGCTCTAGTAGAAGAGGTTGTACTTTTTAATAATAAAATTTCTAAAGCCCAAATCAAGGGCTTTAAAGAAGCTAAAGATTCATATACTAAAATTTATGAATCTCATTTAAATGGGTACAATATTGCCTTAGATGTTAAAGGCGAAGAGTATGATAGTTGTCAGTTTAGTAAAATTTTTGATAATAAAATGAGTATCAATTTTTTTATTGGCGGTGCTTATGGGTTTAATGAAGAGTTTTTAAATAAAACTCATAAAGTTATAAGTTTAAGCAAATTAACATTTGCTCACAAAATAGCAAAAGTTGTTCTTTATGAGCAGATTTATAGAGGACTTTGCATAAAAAATAACCACCCCTACCACAAGTAGGATCTTAAAGGAAGAGGCAATGAGAGATGAAAATTTAAAATATTTTGAAAATTTACTTTTGACTCATAGAGTACAGATAAGAAAAAATATTGATGATGTAGTTAAAGAGATCGCTTCTTTAAAAAATGACGAAGTTGGCGATGAAGCTGACCATGCCTCAATTAGTTCTGAACGCATGATAGAACAAGCCATAGGAGCACAACAGACTCGTAAACTTCATGAAATAGATTTTTCACTCGCTAAAATGAGGGGTGGCGGATATGGTGTATGTGAAATGTGCGAAGAAGATATAAGTTTTCAAAGATTAAAAGTAAAACCTTATGCAAAGTATTGTATAGTTTGCAGAGAGATAGTAGAAAAACAAAATAGATAGGGGTAAAATATGGGTATTAAGCGTTATATTCTTTTAACAGTTGTTTATATGTTGGCGATAGGTCTTTATGTGCATAGTTTTAGTGGAGAGAGTCATACATTGAGTGTTCATAAATTTTCCTTAACTCTTCCAATTTCACTTTGGATTATTTTACCAATATTTTTTCTTTTTATTGCATCTACTATTCATATGACTTATTATAGTTTGAAAGATTTTTTGAAACATAGAGCTACTAATAAAGACTTTGAAAGCTTTAAGACGGCACTTAGTGAAAAAGTCATGGGTGAAGATAGTGCAGTAAAATATAGAACTGATCGGTTTAAATTTATTGGAAAAAGCATTAAAATGATGAGTTACAAATCAACAAAAAATTTTGATAGTGGCGATGAAAAAATAGAGTTAAACAGACAAGTTGTAGAGAAATTAGAAGATGGAGATGTTTTAGAGTTAAAAAAATATAGACTCTCTTTTGGAAATAAATTATTGGAGCAAAACAATTTTAATAAACTTACACAAGATAAAAAATATGCTTTAGAGATACTTGAAAATTGCACAGATGAGAACAATGAATTGTGTAAAAAAGCATATTTTGAATATATTCAATATGCCAGTTTTGAAGATATAAAAAAGATAGGTTTTACTCCAACTAAAGAGATGTTTATAGTTTTAATGGAGAGGTATTTAGAAGAAGAAGGAAGAGTCAATATAAGCCTTGATTTGGAATCAATTCAAGACTTATTGATGCAATTTAAAGCAAATCGTGAAGATTATTTAGAACTTGCTTATGAGATTAAAGTTAAATTAGATCCAGATGCTCTTATAGCCCTTTTTGAAAAACTTTATAACTCACCAGATCATACAGCAGTTGCTGATGCTTATCTTTATGTTCTTTATGAGTTACAGATGATAGATAAAATAAGAGATATATTAGAAAATTCAGATAAAGATGAGTTTATGAAATGGAAAACTATTCTTTTTTTAAGAGAACATGGCAAAAATGTTGATAGCGGACTTTTTTTAAGAATATAATATTGAAAACAATAGATTTCAAGCAAGGCGTTATCGCCTTGGCTCCCCTTGCTGGATATACAGATTTTCCATTTAGAAGCATTGTTAAAAAGCTTGGAGTTGATTTAACATTTTCTGAAATGATAAGTGCAAATGCTCTTGTGCATAACTCAAAAAAAACATTTAAAATGTTAAAAAAATCTCCATTAGAGACTCCATATATTGTTCAGATTGCAGGAAGTGATTTAATAGTTATTCGTGATGCTATTGAGATACTAAATGATATAGAAGGCATAGATGGAGTTGATCTCAATTGTGGTTGTCCAGTACCAAAAGTTATATCGCAACACTCTGGTTCATCACTTCTTTTAGATTTGCCTCACATGGGAAAAATAGTAGAGCTAATAAAAAAATACTCAAATAAACAGTATACTAGTTTAAAAGTTCGTTTAGGTTATAGCAGTAAGATACCCGAAGAGATAGCTAAAGAAGTTAAAAATAGCGGAGCCGATTTTATGAGTGTACATGGAAGAACAAGAAATGGGGCTTATAAAGCACCAGTTGATTATGAGGCAATAGCTAGAATTAGGCAAAATATAAACATTCCTGTTTTAGCAAATGGTGATATAACAAATTACATCAAAGCCATGGAAGTAAAGAAAATAACAGGGTGTAACTCTTTGATGATAGGGCGAGGAGCAATAGGAAATCCTTGGATATTTTATCAATTAAAGCATGGTCGAGATTTGGTTGATAATGCTTTAAAGGCGAAGATTATATTGGAACATTTTGACTCTATGATTGAGTTTTATGGAAGTTATGGCGTAGGCATGTTTAGAAAACATCTTCATGCTTACTCAAAAAAACATGAAGAGGCATCATCTTTTAGAAATCGCATTAACATGATTGTTGATATAGATGAGGCAAGAGAAGAGATAATGAAATTTTTTAATAGCCATTGAAACAGCAAAGTTTTTCAGCTATATTATATATTGCTTAATATATAATTTTTTTAAAAAACAAGATACAAGAGGAACGAATTTATATGACATTTGAGATGCTTTATAGCAAAATACATAGGGCAACGGTAACTAATGCAAACTTAAATTATGTTGGGTCTATTACAATTGATGAAGAGTTGATGCATGCAGCGAAATTAAGAGTTGGGCAAAAAGTTGATATTGTAGATATTAATAATGCAGAGAGATTTTCAACTTATGTGATTAAAGGTAAGGCCGGTAGCAAAGATATATGCCTTAATGGTGCGGCTGCTAGAAAGGTGCAAGTTGGAGATAGTATTATTATTATTGCTTATGTGGCTTTAAATGAAACAGAGATTAAAAAGCACAAACCAGTAGTTGTTTTGGTTAATGGACAAAACGGTATTGACCTTATAACTCACGAGTTAGTCGGAAGTGAATATTATTAATAAATTATTTTATTTTTGCATTGAGATAAATATGACAGCTAATTTAAAGTTATATATGAGTAGAATTACAACAATTTATTAAATAAGGTTTTTTGAAGTTATGGCAACAATAACCGTTGACGATAGAGAAATAAAAGTTAATGATGGCGCTTTACTTATAGAAGAGTTGTTGGCTCATGGTGTTAAAATACCGCATTTTTGCTATCATCCTACTCTTGGTAAAGATGGAAACTGCAGAATGTGCATGGTTGAGATTGAGGGAAAAAAGAGACCTCAAATTGCTTGCGATACTCCGGTAAGTGATGGCATGATTATTCGCACAAAAAGCAATGGAATACAAAAAGTAAAGCGTCAAATTTTAGAGATGCAACTTGTGAATCATCCTGTTGATTGTCCT
This sequence comes from Sulfurospirillum sp., assembly GCA_016735235.1. Taxonomy (GTDB): domain Bacteria; phylum Campylobacterota; class Campylobacteria; order Campylobacterales; family Sulfurospirillaceae; genus Sulfurospirillum_A. The sequence continues at coordinate 11,571 of JAERRW010000015.1, forward strand.
GTTTGTGATCAAGCTGGAGAGTGTTCCTTGCAAAACTACTATATGGATGTTGGACTCTATGAGAGTAGACTTAATACTCCAAAAACTCATGCTAGAAAACATGTCGATATTGGATCTAATGTGGTTCTTGACCAAGAGCGTTGCGTGCTTTGTACTCGTTGTGTTAGATTTACAAAAGAGATAACAAAAACAAAAGAGTTAGGTGTACTAAATAGAACAGATAAGTCTGTAATTTCAATATTTCCCGGACGACCACTTTTTAATCCTTATGCTATGAATGTTGTCGATTTATGCCCTGTTGGAGCACTTACAAGCAAAGATTTTCGTTTTCATAAAAGAGTGTGGTTTTTAAAATCTTATGAGGCTACATGTAATGGTTGCTCTAAGGGGTGTTCTTTACATGTTGATCACCATAAAGATAAATACAAAAGTGATTCTATTTTTAGGTATCGCCCTAGATTTAACGATAATGTAAACGGGTATTTTATCTGCGATACTGGACGACTTAGTTATAAAAAAGAGAATGACAATAGAGATTCATTTGCTCAAATAAAAGGTAAACAAAGCAAGTACAAAGATGTAAAAGATAGACTATGCAGTCTTTTGAAAAAATATCATGGAGAGATTCTTCTATTGCTTTCTCCTTCGTTATCGCTTGAAGAGATGCTAAAGATAAAAAAATTAGCAAGTGTTTATGATGCAAAAATAAGTGGTTACGATACATGTGAATATGATTCTAACTTTGGAGATGACTATCTTAAATGCAACGATTTGTCATCTAATAGAAGAGGGTTTAATCTTCTTCAAATTGATGAAAAAATAGAGAGTTTAAATAAATTTTCTAAAAATATTAAACTAGCAGTACTATTTGGAAGAGACGATATAGAGACTATTGAGAATTATGAAAATATAGAGACTAAAATTTCTATCAATGCTTCAATGCCAAAAAAGCCTAAATTATATGATCTGTATCTTCCTATGATGACACATACAAGCAAAGAGGGTTCTTTTATAAACATAGATGGATTTTTACAATTTAGTAACTCGCATGTTGAGTACACTTTAGAGACTCAAGCTCTTTTAGAAATTATATCTGATTTTTTGAATGATGATATCTCTACATGTGAAGAGATTTGGAAAGTGAAATTAAAAAAAATAGTTAATAACATTGAGTTAGAAACAGTAAAAAAGAAGTCAATAAAAATGAGTAACTTATGAGTACTGCACTTATTAGTATAGTTATATTTAATATTATTGTGGCACTAATTGTTTCTCTTGTTTTTGTTCCTGTATTGGTCTGGATGGAGAGAAGAGTTGCGGGGTTTATTCAAGATAGATTAGGCCCCAATAGATGTCATATTGGTGGACTTAGATTAGGTGGCTTAGTTCAATCTTTTGCTGACATGATAAAACTTGTTTTTAAAGAGGATTATGTACCAAATTCTGTTAAAGAGAAGATGCTTTTTCGACTCTCTCCTGCTATTGTTTTTGCGACTGCTTATCTCTCTTTCATGGTTATACCTTTTGCAGATGATCTAAATATTGATGGCAAATCTTATATAATGCAAGCTTTACCTATAGAGTTTGGAATACTTTGGATTTTAGCATTCGCTGGTTTAGGAGTGTATGGCTTAATGTTAGGCGGATGGGCTAGTAATAATAAATATAGTCTTTTAGGCGGAATTAGAGCGGCTGCTCAAGTTGTAAGCTATGAAGCTGTTATGGGACTTTCATTGATTTCAATGCTCATAGTTTATGGTTCTACTCATTTTGGAGACATGGTTAGATTTCAAGGCGAACTTATATGGGGCATTATTCCAGCTTGGGGAGTTATAATTCAACCAGTTGCAGCAATACTATTTATTGTAACTGCTTTTGCAGAGACAAATCGTTCTCCTTTTGATATAGCAGAGGGCGAGAGTGAAATTGTCGGCGGATTTCATACAGAATATAGTGCTATGGGATTTGGTCTCTTTTTTGTAGGAGAGTATATTGCTATGGGAGTTGCGAGCGCTTTAATAGTAACAATCTTTTTTGGAGGCTATCAAATTCCATGGCTAAATACAGCCGCCTTGTACGAGCATATAAATATGGTATTTATGGTTATTATTGTAGTCTTGCCTCTTGTGAGTTATGTTTTTGCTAGATGGATAAAAAAAAATAATGTTTGGCACAAAAAAGATGATGTTAGAAACAAAGAGACAAGATGGCTTATTATAGGGTTAATTGGAGTGAATATATTGGTTATTTTTACTTTATTGCTATTTTTACTTTTTGGTTTAGAGGAAAATGGCATAAATATATCTGTAGCTTTGTTACAAGTAATGACATTTGTTGTAAAACTATTGATGGTGAATTTCTTTTTTATATGGGTAAGATGGACTCTTGTTAGATTTAGATATGATCAATTACAAAATTTAGCTTGGAAAGTACTTCTTCCAATAGCAATAGCAAACATATTTATAACAGGTATATTTGTTGTGGCTTTAGGAGTTTAGTATGGGAATTAAAATTGTTTCAAGATATGGAAATACACTAAAAGAAAAACTCTATCTCCCTGCTGTAATAAGTGGCTTGAAAGTTACATTTTCACACTTTATTACAAATTTAAAAGATACATCTAAAATAGAGACAATCTGTTACCCCGAACAACTTCCAAAAGATATAACCTCTAGGTATAGAGGAGTCCATAGACTTAAAAAAAGAGAAGATAATAGTATAAAGTGTGTGGCTTGTTATATGTGTGCTACTGCATGTCCCTCTGAGTGTATTTTTATTGAGGCAGTTGAGAGAGAAGATAATATTGATGAAAAGATGCCTAAAAAATTTAGTATCGATTTGCTAGAGTGTATATTTTGTGGTGCTTGTGCTGAAGCATGTCCTTGTGATGCTATTGCTATGGATACAGGAATATTTAGTTTTGTAAAGACAAAAAGAGAGGATTTTGTTTTAGATATAGATATTTTGCTCTCACATGAGCCTATGAAAGGTGGAAATTGATGATAGATATTATATTTATAATTTTATCGTTTTTTGCTATTATTGGGGGGCTAGGAATGATACTATTTGCTCAACCTATATACTCCGCACTTAGTTTAATAGTATGTCTTGTTGCCTTAGGTGGAGTATTTGCTCTTTTAAGTGCACCATTTTTGTTTATGGTTCAAATTATTCTTTATGCTGGTGCTATTATAACACTTGTACTTTTTATTATTATGTTTTTAAATGTTAAAAGTGATAACTTGCCAAATGAGCCTTATAAAATACCAACAATTTTAGTAGGAGGCATATTGTTAGTGCCGTTTAATCTATTGATTATAAAAGGTTTTAGTACACTAGAAGATAAACCAATGCACATAATAGGAGAAGGATTTGGATCAATTAAAGGTTTTGGAATGGAACTTTTTAGAAATTGGTTAGTTCCTTTTGAGCTTATTTCTATACTTCTTTTAGTTGCACTTGTTGGTGCGGTAGTTTATTTGAGAAAGGAAAAAAGTGATGGTTGACTCAATTTTACCATATATAATATTGGCTATGATTCTTTTTTCTATCGGTTTTTTGGGTGTTATTGCACGAAAAAATATTTTTATAGTTTACATGTCAATAGAGCTTATGTTAAATTCTGTAAATATAATATTTGTCTCTCTTGGTAGATACAATGAATCTATGCAACCACAAGTTATTGCTATGATTATTATAGCTATTGCGGCGGCTGAAGCGGCGGTTTTTTTATCTTTAATTACAGTTCTTTTTAGAAGAAAAAAATCATTAAATTCAGATATATTTAATGTACTTCGTCAAAAGAGTGTAACTCATGAATGATTTTTTATTGGCATGGATTGTATTAATTCCTCTTTTGAGTTCTATTTTACTGGGTATTATGTATCTATTTTCCATAAAAGTAGCAAGAGTTCCAAATTTTGTTTTTACTCTACTTGGAGTTAGCGCACCGTTTCTAAGCTTTATTATTGGATTATCATTTTTTCTTAAGATGATAGGAAATAATGAAGTATTTATATATAAAGCGTATAGATGGCTAGGTGTCGATGGCTATAATGTAGACATGGGATTTTTAGCAGACAAATTATCTATATTTATGGTTTTATTTGTAACTTTTGTAGGCGGATTAATTCATATATATGCATCGGGTTATATGAAAAATGATAAAGGTTATGGAAAGTTTTTTTTCTATTTTAATCTATTTTTAGCATCAATGCTTCTACTTGTTTTAGCTAATAGTCCTATAATAATGTTTATAGGTTGGGAGGGAGTTGGAGTCTGCTCCTATTTTTTAATTAGTTACTATTATGAAAATAATGAAAATGTAAAAGCGGGCAATAAAGCATTTATAGCAAATCGTGTTGGAGATTTAGGTTTCATGATAGCTATGATAACCATGTTTTATTATGCTGGTTCTAACGGCTTTGACTATGCAAACTTGGAAGCTAATATGGCACATGTCCCTGTAAATATATTGGTTTTTATAGGTTTAACACTATTTATTGGAGCAATAGGAAAATCAGCACAAATACCTCTTTTTGTCTGGTTACCAGATGCCATGGCTGGACCCACTCCTGTTTCTGCTCTAATTCATGCTGCAACTATGGTAACAGCTGGTGTTTACATGGTTGCTAGATTTCATTTTTTATATGATTTAATTCCTAATGTTGGTCTATTTATAGCTTATATTGGTGCATTTTCCGCTCTTTTTGCCGCTATTATTGCTACAAAACAGACAGATATTAAAAAAATATTGGCATACTCAACAATGAGCCAACTAGGCTACATGTTTATAGCCGTTGGGCTCGGTAGTTATAGTGTTGGAATTTTTCATGTTTTTACTCACTCATTTTTTAAAGCACTTCTTTTTATGGGTGCTGGAGCGGTCATAATAGCTCTTCATCATGAACAAAATATATTTAAAATGGGTGGCATGAAAAGCAAGACACCGCTTGTTTATTTTACAATGCTTATAGCAACCCTTGCAATAGCGGGCATTCCGCCATTTGCTGGTTTTTTTAGTAAAGATGAGATTCTTTTAACAGCATTTGGTTCTGGACAATATTTGATTTGGGGCATGGGAATTATTACTGCTATATTGACTGCTTATTACATGTTTAGACTGTTATTTGTTGTTTTTTATGGTAAAAATTATAAACAAAATAGAGAACTCTACCCCTTGGAGAAAAGTATAACAATGCCTTTGGTTGTATTAGCAATTGGTTCTATAACTGCTGGATTTATTGGCATACCAGAGTTGCTTGGTGGAGATAATTTGATTGGAATTTGGTTAAGTGATTGGAAAAATAGCTCTTTGCAAGTTACACATACTATTGAGATGTATCTTATGGGTATTAATATTTTGGCTGCATTTATAGGCACAACTGTAGCTTATAAAAAGTTTTACATGTATGACATGCAAAAGATACCACAATATAAAGGCATAATTTGGAATAAATTCTACATAGATGAAATATACGATAGATTATTAGTTAAAAAACTAAAAAGTTTAAGTCTATTTATATCCAATAAAGTAGATGCCAATATTATAGACATGTTGGTTATGGGCTTATCACATGGTTTTATAAAAAGCGGGCATGTTGTAGCAAAATTACAAAATGCAAATACTAGATTTTATGCATTTTTTATGCTTTTAGGTATTAGTATTATTTCAATACATTTAATTATGGTAATGAGGTAAATGATGGATTTTGGAATACTTTCAGTAATTATATTTTTGCCAATGTTTGTGGCTTTTTTAATGTTGATTTTGCCTTTTGGTGCTAAAGGAACGAGGAATGCAGCTTTTTTAACAGCAGTAGTTATTTTTATGCTTGTTAGTGTTGTATATTATAATTTTGAACTTTATGGTTTTATGCAATTTAGTGAACATTATGAGTGGATATCTACTTATGGAATAAACTATAGTATAGGGATAGATGGTTTTTCATTAATTATTTTAATGCTAATTGCTATTCTTATACCATGTGCTTATCTTTGGTTATGGGATGGAAGAACAAAAGGTTATTGGGTAAGTATGTTACTTATTCAAACGGGAATTACTGGAACTCTATTTTCTCAAGATTTAATTCTATTTTACTTTTTTTGGGAAGCTATGCTCCTTCCTGTTTTTATGATTATAGGCATGTTTGGAACTGGTAATAGAGTATTTTCAACTATAAAAATTACAGTTTATACCATGATGGGTTCTCTTTTTATGTTAATTTCTATTTTGTATTTAGGAGTTGCATTTTTTGAAAACTATGGTTTTTGGAGTTTTGCATTGAGTGATATAATTCAAATTCAAAACTTAAGTAAAACTGAAGAGATATGGCTATTTGTAGGTTTCATGATAGCTTTTGCAATTAAAATACCACTCTTTCCATTTCACACATGGTTGCTTGAGACATACTCTAATTCACCTACGGGCGGTGTTTTTTTACTCTCTTCAATTATGGCAAAACTTGGAGTTTATGGAATAGTTCGTTTTGTAATGCCTATTTTCCCAGAATTATATAAAGAGTTTGCACCATATTTTGTATGGATTGGCATATTTGGTTTAATCTATTTTGGAATTGCAGCACTAATGCAAACAAATATAAAAAAGATGTTTGCTTACTCCTCTGCATCGCATTTAGGTTTCATAGTTACTGGTATATTTTCATTAAATGCTTACGGCATGACAGGGGCTGCTTTTCTTATTATAGCTCATGCTATGGCAACTGGGGGACTATTTCTATTGGTTGGAAAAATGGAGTACAATTTAGGTACAAAATCAATTCCAGATCTTGGCGGTATTGCTAAAAAAGCTCCTATGTTTACTACTTTTTTTGCTATTATGGTTTTGTGCATAGTTGGACTTCCCGGAACAAATGGCTTTGTAAGTGAATTTCTTATTATATTAGGTGCTTTTGGATTTAGCCCAAGTGCTGGCATAGTATCTGCTTTTACAGTTTTAATAGCAGCGAGTTTTATGTTTTGGATGTTTCAAAAAGCCATCCTAGTCGATAGCGGTAATGATACATCTAAAATGAAAGATTTAAACCTCAAAGAGACAATGGGAATGATACCATTGGCATTTTTGATTATCGCCATGGGCATATATCCAGATTGGTTTTTTTATAAAATAGAACCAACAATACAACACTACATAGTCGATATTTTAGAGATAAGGAATTATTGATGAATGTGCCAGATTTTATATACTTACTTCCACTATTTCTTGTTATAGTCGGAGCTTTAACTTTGATGATAATTAGTACATTTAAAACTATTACAATTAAAAAAGGTGCAACTGTTACACTTTTATTTTTACTATTGGCATTTTTTGCAAATATGTATAATTTAAATAGTTCGGATAATATCTATTCTGTATACCCTTTTGTAGAAATTTTCAATAAAATGATTATAGTAGATACTTTTTCAGGTTATTTTAGTGCTATACTTATTTTAGGCGCTATTTTAACTATACTCATAGGACTTCACTATTTTGAGAAACATAAAGGGTTTACAGTAGAGTTTTTCTCTATATTTCTTTTTTCACTTTTTGGAATGATGTTTTTAGTACATGCAAATGAGTTAATTAGTGCTTTTATTGCTTTAGAAATAACCTCAATATCTCTATATATTATGATTGGTTTTGAAAAAGTAATAGACAGAAGAGTGGAAGCTAGTTATAGATACTTAGTATTAGGCTCACTTGCTGGAGTCTTTTATCTGTTGGGTGCTTCATTTATATATGGCTCAACAGGCACAACAACTATAGGCATAATAGGTGATATGACACTCAATACTTTTGAGACAAATTATCAACTTCTTATCATAGGTGGGACTATGATTTTCATTACATTTTTATTTAAAATTGCAGCATTTCCTTTTCAAAATTGGGCTTTAGATGTATATGATGGCGCACCACTTCCTGTAACAGCATACATGGCCGCAACTTTTAAAGCAGCTATTTTTGGATTTATACTTAGGTTAGTTATAGTAGATTTTGACCTTATTCGTGATTTTTGGGATGATGTACTTATTTATATTATTATATTGACTTTAGCATATGGTAGTTTTTTAACTATTGTACAAAAGTCTTTAAAAAGAATGCTTATTGCATCAAGTATAGTTCATACTGGCTATCTTTTAATAGCGTTTACTTCTATAGGCATGATAGGTGAAAGTGCTGCTAGTTCGATTATATTTTATCTTGTAGCTTACCTCTTGTCTGCACTTGGTGCATTTGGGCTAATAGCTTATATCTCTTCAAATGATCATCTTAGAATTACTTATGATGATTTTAGAGGATTTGCAAGAATTAGACCATACATGGCGGCTATGCTTAGTATTTTTATGCTCTCATTAGCTGGAATCCCTGCTACTATAGGTTTTATAGGCAAGTTTTATATATTTACAGGAGCTATAGAATCAGGTAATACAATTTTAGCTATTGTCGGTATTTTGGCTACTTTTATATCTGTATATTACTATTTTAAGCTTATAGCTATAATGTATTTTTATAAAAGTGTTGAGATGACAAATGTTCCTCCACTAAAAGGTGTAGCTCCTTTAGTGATAGCCGGAATCGCTCTTATGATTATTTGGGGTGGTATTGGAAATACACTTATAGCATACTTTCCAGGAGTTGATTTTTTAATTGATATGGCTAAATTATCTTACGAATCTCTTTTTATAGGGTAACTTTTTACTATTAATTTTTGCATAAACTATAAAACTCATCTTGAAATTTACTTATGTAGCTATTTGCAATAAATGCAACAGAGGGAGCAAATACACAAATAGTTTTACCATTTAACATTTCACATGCATCTAATATAGTATCGAAGTCTTTTCTCGTACCTTTTTTGTCTAGTAATTTACCTAAAATTTTATCTACCCAGCCACACCCTTCACGGCAAGGAGTACACTGCCCACAAGATTCATGATGATAAAATTCAAAAAGATTTTTCATGACCTTTGGTATAGATGTATCTTTATCTATGATTATCATGCCTCCCGTTCCAAGGGTTGAGCCATGAGCTTTTAGAGATTCATAATCTAAAGTGATATTTTCTATTTCATCGGCTTTTAAAATTTGGCAAGATGAGCCACCCGGTATTACTGCTTTTAGTTTTTTACTGCCCTTGACACCACCACCAATAGTTTCTATAACATCTTTCATATTGACACCAAATGGAAGCTCGTAAATTCCAGGATTTTCTACATGTCCACTTAAGCCAAAAAGCATAGTTCCTGGACTCTCTTGTGTTCCATAATTACGATAATTCTTAAATCCATTACTTATAATATAAGGAACACTTGCTATAGTTTCTACATTATTTACTACAGTAGGCGCTCCAAAAAACCACTCTGGTTCTTTTTGTTGAGGCTTAAGTCTAGGATGACCACGCTTTCCTTCAAGCGACTCTAATAACGCACTTTTTTCACCACATATGTAAGCTCCAGCACCACGATGGACTGTAATATCAAGTTTATAATCAAATCCAGCGACTTTTTTACCAAGATAACCAGCTTTATATGCCTCTTCAATAGCATCATTTAGTCGTTTTGTACAAAATAGGTATTCACCACGGATATAGATATAAGCATGGTTTGCCCCAATAGCATATGAAGAGTTTATTATTCCCTCTATGAGAAGATGAGGGTCATGCTCCATGATTTGCCTATCTTTAAAAGTTCCAGGCTCACTCTCATCAGCATTAACTACTAAATAAGATGGTTTTTCATGGTTTTGAGGCATAAGTTTCCATTTATCTCCAGTATGGGCTCCACCTCCACCTTTGCCTCTTAGCCCACTTTTAGCTACTTCTTCAATAACCTCGTTAGGAGTTAAGCTAAAAAGTCTCTTTAATGAACTATATCTATCATGCTTTAGAGCAACTTTTAGTTTATGCGAATTTTCTATTTTAAAATTTTTACTTATTATTTGTACTATCATAACTCATCCAATATTTTATCTATTTTTTTTATACTTAAATTGCCAATATAATCATCGTTTAAACTCATTGCAGGTGCTTCGCCACATGCACCTAAACATTCAACTTCACTTAAAGTAAATTTCATATCTTTAGTTGTCTCACCAAAGTTTATGCCTAATCTATTTTTTAAGTGAGAGCGTATTTTTTCAGAGCCACATAGTTTACAAGATAGTGTTTTGCATACTTGAATATGGTGAATTCCAATTGGTTTTAAATTAAACATAGTATAAAAAGATGCAATACTATGTATGTCTATAGGTGTAGTTTCAAGTTTTTTTGCTAAATAAATCATAGCATCTTGACTAATCCAACCCTCTTGATACTGTATCATCCAAAGTGATGGAAGTGTGAGCGACATTTTATTTGGATACCTTGTTAAAAGTTCTTGAAACTTTTTTTCATTTTTGTTGGAAAATTCAAATTTACTCATCTATCTAACTCTCCAGCAACTATATTGAGGCTAGCCAAAGTTACGACCGAATCGGCTATCATACCACCTTCGAGAATGCTAGGAAGTGTAGACATAGCAGGAAAACATGGCGGTCTAACCTTTACTTTATATGGAGTTCCGCTACCATCACTAATAATAAAAAACCCAAGTTCTCCATTACCAGCTTCTATAGCCCCATAGTACTCTTTATGCGGTACTCTTACACCATCGACTATAAGTTTAAATTGATTCATAAGACCCTCTATATTGTTATAAACATTTTGTTTTTTTGGAAGTGCTACTGCTTTGTCATTGACGATAATATCACCTTTAGGCAACATTTTCATAGATTGATTTATTATGCTTATGCTTTGTCTAATCTCTTCAAATCTAACCATCATTCTATCGTATACATCACCAACACTACCTATTGCAATATCAAAATCAAGAGAGTTATAAAAGTAATATGGATCTGTTTTTCTCAAATCGTATGCTACTCCACTAGCTCTTAAATTTGGTCCAGTAAAGCCACTGTTTATAGCTTTTTTTGCACTTACAACTCCTACATTTTGTGTTCTATCATGAAAAATTTTATTATGTTCAATGAGGCTTAAGGTATCACCCATGCCTTTTTCTATTGCTTTTATGCAACTTTTTAAGTCCTCCTCAAAGCCATCATATAAATCATGTGCAACTCCACCAATTCTAACATATGTATTTGTTAATCTAGCTCCTGTTAGTTTTGAAAGTAAATCATATGCAACTTCTCTAGGATTATAAAGATACCAATAGTTTGTTAATGCTCCCATATCAACTAGATTAGCAGCCAAACAGACAAGATGATCAATAATACGATAAAGCTCGCCAGTAATAACTCTAATAAATTGAGCCCTCTCTGGTATGGTTATATTTAACATGCACTCTACTGTATGAGCAAAAGCGGTATTGTTCAATATAGCAGAACAGTAGTTTAGTCTATCTGTGTAAGGTATGATTTGATTGTAGGTATGGTTTTCACATGATTTTTCAAAACCACGATGAAGATAGCCTATCTCACTTACAGCACCAACAATAGTCTCGCCATCAAGTGCTACAAAGTTTCTTATAGTTCCATGACTTGCAGGGTGTGCAGGACCCAAGTTTAAAAACATTAGATCATCATGTGAGTTATAGCCTTTTTTGCTTAAAACAGAGGTCATTTCATCCATTAAGTCATCGGTTTGTGTACAAGCTTGCCTTTGCTTTATTGGATAATCTCTTCTTAGAGGATGACCTTTAAACTCTTTATGGTTTAAAACTCTTTTTAAATTTGGATGATTTAAAAATTTTATACCGTACTGATCCCAAACTTCTCGTTCAGCCCAGTTTGCTGAGAAAAATATATCACAAATGCTTTCAACATGTAGATTCTCTTCATCTTTGCCAATAAAACTTTTTAGAGTAATAACATTTTTAAACTCTTTATCTCTTAAAATATATATAACTGCAAATCTTGTAGGTGTCGGTTTAGTAAACTCCAAGTAGTCAATAGCTGTAATATCTGCTAAAAAATGAAAACCATCTCTCTCATTTAAGCATTTTATCATCGATTTAATATGAGTTTTTTCTATAAGGTAAATTCCATTTTCATCTTTTTCATAGAGACCTTTAAACTCTTTTTCAAAGCAACTACACATCTAATTGCCCTTTGAAATTTTTATTTACTCTATCTTTGATTATAGACTCTTCTTTTTTTTGTAGTTTTTGAATTTGTAAAAGAGCATCAAGAAGAGCTTCGGGACGAGGAGGACAACCAGCAACATATACATCAACAGGTATAATTGAATCTATACCTTGAAGAGTTGTATAATTATCGTAAAAGCCTCCACTACAAGCACATGCACCCATACTAATAACCCATTTTGGTTCAGTCATTTGATTATATATTTTTCTAAGTACAGGAACTTGTTTATGGCTTATAGTTCCAGCAACGACCATAAGATCTGCTTGTCTTGGTGAAAATCTAACGACTTCAGCACCAAATCTAGATATATCAAACTTACTAGACGCCGCACTCATAAACTCAATAGCACAACATGCTGTACCAAAAACATAGGGCCACATTGAAGATTCACGCGCCCAACTTATTGCACTATTTAATTTAGTAGTTACAATACTATTACCAAAAATTGCCTCTGCTCCTACTGCCATTTAAGCGCCTTTATACGATATACATAGATAAGACCAAGAACTAGAAAACCCATAAAGGTAAACATTTCAGCTAATCCAAAAAAGCCAAGTTCTCGCACATTTACAGCCCATGGAAACATAAAAATAATCTCCACATCAAATAGTACAAAAAGTATGGCAACTAAATAAAATTTTACACTAAAACGACTATCACATCCACCTATAGGGTTAGTAACACCGCTTTCATAAGAAAAATTTTTATGTTTATTGCCTTGATTATTTGGTCCTAGCTTATTTGATAAAACAAAAAGCGTTGGAATAGTAATCGACAACACCAACACAATAGAAGAAGCAAGAATTAATTCGAGTGACACCAGATTGTACCTCTCTTTTAAGATTTTTTATATAATACCTAATCTAGCTTGAAATAAAAGTAAAAAATTTAAATAAAATAAATTTCTAAGAGTGTTTTGAATATAATAAACTCTTAATAAAGTTTAGATATAACAAAAAAGGCAAATAGTGGATAAAAAGATGATTGCTAATGAGTTGTCAAAACTTATAGAGATAAGAACAAATTTTTTAACTTATTTAGATGATAATATTCCTAAAAAAAGTAACCTAATTGAGTATGATTTTAGTGATTATCCAACTTTAGATGCAAAGAAAATACATGAACATTTTTTTAAGCTAGATTATCAAGCTAGAAAATTAAGAGGTTTCTTAGTAAAAGAGTTAGATATAAAGGTAAAATAGTGGCTTTTATTGAGATTTCAAAAGAGAATTATCAACACAATATAGAGTATTTGGCAGAAAAAGCTGGTGGAAAAGATAAACTAATGGTTGTCTTAAAAGATAATGCTTATGGGCATGATTTAGAAATAATGGCTAAATTAGCTTGTGGTTTTGGTATAAAAAAATCTGCTGTAAAAACTCTAAAAGAGGCAAAAAAGATAAATTTTTTATTTGAAGAAGTTTTAATTTTAGCCGACCACCCAACTCGTAAATTACAAACCGATTCTATATCTTATGCTGTCCATTCACTTGAAGGATTAAGAAAATTTCCTAAAAAAAGTTGTGTACATGTCAATGTAGATTCGGGCATGCATAGAAATGGAATTAGCGAAGATGAGTTAAAAGATGCTTTTATAGTTATATTAAAAAATGGACTAAACCTAAAAGGTATTTTTACACACTTTAGAAGTGCAGATCAACTTAGTAGCGAACAGTATTGGCAAAATGAAAATTTTAATAAAATAAAAAAGCAAGCAAAAAAGTTGATTTTAAAATACAACCTACCTATGCCAAAGTTTCATTCTTGTAACTCTTCTTCTCTCTTAAGAAGAGAAGAACCGCTAGAAGATGATTTTGCAAGGTGCGGTATATCTACCTATGGTTATACTCACATTCATGAAAGTTTCGGAGAGTTTGACTTGAAACCTGTTATGTCATTATGGGCGCAAAAACTTAGCACTAGAAATTTAAATAGAGGTGAAAGAGTTGGGTACGGCGGTGTGTATGAGCTTTTAAAAAATGACATGGTATCAACTTATGACATAGGTTATGGAGATGGTTTTTTTAGACATGATGGACAAAACGAACTTATTTTAGAAGGCAAAAATGTATGCGGAAGAGTTTCAATGGATAGCATGTGTTTTTTAGGAGATGCAAAAAAAGTCTGTTTATTTAAAGATGCTTATTACCTTGCAAAAAAATTTAACACTATAACTTATGACATTATTGTTAAATTATCACCATATATAAAAAAAGTGGTAGTATAGCTATCAAAATGTTTTAAATATTCAAGATAAACATTCATGGGTTTTTATCTATATTTTCAGGCGGTACTCTTTTTGTAGAATGAAGTATATCTACAGTTTGAGTAGGGTATGCAATTTTTATATCATCTTCCTTGTTTATAGTATCTAGTATATCTGCACTTATAGTACTTCTTAGCATTAATGTGCCATAAGAATTTGTCATATACCAAGTACTAATAGTCAAGCCATGAGGCTCTAAAAATGAGAATATTCTTGGCTCGACATTAGTGTTTTTTAAACTATATTGATGTCTTAGTTGATTCAATCCTCGCCTTGCTATATTAGTGTAACCTTTGGAGTATTTTTTAGTTATCTCTTTTATAAGATTTATCGCTTTTTTATGATTTGAATCAAAAGAGATAGTAATATCAATCCCATCCCATACAGTCCTTGAAGTTCCATGTGTATAATTTGCTATTAATGTTGTAAATACATAATTATTTGGTATAAAAACAACTCTGCCAGCGCGTCTATTGTGCATGTAGCTAGTCAATGTTATATCTTCTAAAATAGTTATTCTTAAAAGTGATATATCTATAATATCTCCAACATAAGGAAGCCCATCTTTTTGCACTTTTACTCTATCGCCAACATGAAAACTTCCACCAAAAACTATAACCATCCAACCAAGAATACTCATAAACCAATCTTTCATGGCTATAGCAATACCAGCTGACGCAAAACCTAAAACTGTTACAAAGTACGATACATTTTCTATATATGAAAAAAGTAAAATAAGAACTATTAAAGTAAAATTGATTAAGTTTATGGCCTTATTTGCCATATAAAATCTCTCATTATCTTTTATATATTTTTTTATAATAAATTTAAAAATAAAAGAGATGCCTATAACTACCAAAATAAAAATACCTATATTAAAAGCTCTTTTTACCTGAATTGCTATAGAATCACTTACTTCAAGTCTCACTCTATCAACTTTTTTTGAATAGACATCATAAGTTGTTTTTGCTAATTCATAAGCACTTGTAAAAGCTAAAATATCTTGAGAAATAATAAAAAATCTCTCTTCGTTTATTGGTATTGGCTGAAGAATATATATCTCTTTCAATAACTCATCTTGCTCTTTTAGTTTATCTATCAAATATTTTAAAGAGTCTATTTTATTTTTGTAATTTTTTCTATCTTGTTCTATCTGTTTTATGTATGAATAAGCTGTAACAACAGAAAGAGGATTATCGATTTCAGGTTTTATAGCTAATTCACTAGGTTTTATTATTTTTAAAAATGGAGAATTTTTGTATTCTGTCAATAGTTCTATCTGTTTTTCTAGCCTATCTTGCTCTTTTAAAATATTTTTTAATTCTTCTTTTGAATCTTGATCTCTTCTTATTGATAATTTTTGAATACTATTGTCAACTATATCTAACTCTTGAATCAAATCCTGATAAGTGTTATAGTTCTCATAACCTATAAGCCAAATATTATTTTTTAAATCCATTTTTATATCTATTATATGCTCATTTACTGCACTTATCTTTAGCTCAACACTCTCATTAATATCGTTGTTTATCTCTTCATTAAGTGCTAAAAGTGTTGTGCCTGAAAATAGTAAAAAAAACAGTAAAGCTCTTAACATGTAAAATTCCTTAAAATGTTTAGTAAAATTTCTTTTTCTAAATTTTCTTTTATTGAAAAATTTCCGATAGAGTGCGGTAGTATAAATTTTATTTTTTTATTTAAACTCTTTTTGTCTAAATAAAATCTATCATAAAATTTATCTACAGATTGTATCTTATAAGTTACTGGCAAACTATATTTTAAAAGCAATTTTTTCACTCTTTTAGCCTCGCTTTCACTTAAAATATCAAGCTTGCAAGCCAATTCATTTGCCATAACAATACCAATAGATACAGCCTCACCATGTAGATATTTGCTATATTTTGTCTCATTTTCAATAACATGTCCAAAAGTGTGACCATAATTTAAAACTGCTCTTATGCCTTCTTCTCGTACATCACGGCTTACAACATCAGCTTTTATTAAAATAGATTTTTCAATAGCATGTTGGAGATTGTCATCCACATGTAGAGAGTTTATTTCTAGCCACTCAAAAAAATCTTTATCAAAAGTTATTGCCATTTTTATTATTTCTGCCATGCCCGCATTAAACTCTCTGCTTGGAAGAGTTTTTAAAAAAACTGTTTCACAATAGACTGCGCTAGGTTGCCAAAACGCACCTATTAAGTTTTTTCCATATTGGTTATTTATGCCTGTTTTTCCACCTACACTAGCATCAACTTGAGCCAATAGTGTGGTAGGAACTTGTATAAAATCTATGCCTCTTTGATAAATTGACGCTGCAAAACCTGTCATATCGCCAATAACTCCACCTCCGAATGCAATTAAAACAGATTTTCTATCACATCTAAACTTAAAACATTCCTCTAGAATGCTATTTAAAGTATCAATATTTTTGTATTTCTCTCCATCTAAAACAGTAACTACATGGCACTCTAGTGCATTAATTTTACTTAAAATAGTCTTTATGTGTAAAGTGCTTACTGTCGGATTTGTAACAATAACTACTTTTGTATCTAATTCTATTTTAGTCAATTCATCTATATATACTATATAGGATTTTTCTTTTAAATCTATGTTTATCTGCATGGTATTACGTATGCATCGGAATAAATAGTTGATAAGAGTCTGCTAATTTAAATGATAGCTTCTCCATGTCGGTTGAAAATGCTGAAAAAATATCTGTTTTTATAATTTTATTGTGAAATGGAACAAACTGAAGAATATCATCTCTATATCTTAATTTTAGCAAAGGGTTGCTATTTTCATTTATAATTTCAACTTTTTGATTAAATAGCTTTGAAAGATTATAAAAATGCTCTGCTAATGAATTTTTTTTGTTTAAATTATCTGGATTAAAATTATAGAGTTTTATGTTTAAATTTAATTGAGCACAAAGATCAAAAATAACTGTTGACTCTTTTTCTATATCTTCATGACTATTACTTAAAACCACTCCTTCAGTAAGATTTGAAAATCCAAAAATACCCATCTTTAAAACTGGTAATTTTGATTGATAAAGTAGATGCATATGACTTATAAAAAATTCATTGGTAACAACTATAAGTCCTATATCTTTTTCACTTAAATCTTCTTTCATAACACTCTCAACACTTCTATTGTAGTAGTCAATCTCTACGCTTATGTGATTACTGCCATAACTCTTTAATTTGTTAAAAGTTTCAGAACATGTAGAGTTGATAATTTTTATATGTAATTTCATGCTACTTATTTTTGAGTGCAAAAGAAGAGCATCGTTAACTAATTCATCTATCTCTTTTGAACTCATATCTAGCATATTAACTAAACAGTAGATACTACTACCAAACGGTGCGGGAAACTGTCCTAACTCACTTTTAATACTTCTATAAACACTTTGTAAAACAATGGGATCACCAACAGCTAGAATTATGTCATTTGGTTGTATCATTAAAGTTGGTCGCGGAAGTACAAAAGAATTAGCTCTATATATGCCCGAAATTTTCCACTTTTTTTGTACAATTGAAGCTAAGTGTCTATAGACATATGAGCTGCCTATTGGTACTTTAATCTCCATAATCTCGCCTATACCTAAACCAACATTTTGTGCAACTACTGGCATATTGGGAAGAAAATCAACAAAACGAGAACTAAGAATATCACGAGAACTAAGAATTTTTAATCTACTATCATCAAATTCTAGCACCCATTTATTTAAAAGTATTATTTGTACTTCTTTGTTTAAAGCTCTAATATTGTCATATACTCCTACAGCATCTATCTTTTTAGAGACAATAATCATAATTTGATGATAACCACGACCAACAAGAAGAGAGAGTTTTTTAAAACTTGTTGGATCAAAATTATGGAAAGTAAAATTTTCCAACTTTTTTAAAGGCACAGTTTTATCTCTATAAGCTACAACATCATAAAAGTTGTCACTATTTGTGTTATTCATAACACTTTCTAAAAAATGTTTTGCTAAAATACCATCAGCGATTATAAGAATTTTTTTCATAAGGATAATTATAGCAAAATGAAGTTTAATATAGATAATAGAGATGGAAATGCTAGAGCAACTACCATCAAAACCGCACATAGTACAATAAAAACTCCAGTTTTTATGCCAGTTGGAACAGCAGGAAGTGTTAAAAGTTTAGATGCAAAAGATATAGCAGAGGAACTTGGAGCAAAAATAATTTTAGGTAATACTTATCACTTATATCTTAGACCAAACGATAAGATCATAAAACACTTTGGAGGACTTCATGGTTTTACTAAATTTCAAAACAGTTTTTTAACAGATAGTGGCGGATTTCAAGCTTTTAGTCTTAGCAATATATCTAAGGCAGACAAAAATGGAATTATGTTTAAAAGCCATATAGATGGAAGTAAGCACTATTTTACTCCTAAGAAAGTTTTAGATATCCAATATAATCTAAACTCCGATATAATGATGATACTTGACGACCTAGTAGCACTCCCAGCAAGTAATGAGAGAGTAGCCCTAAGCATACAAAGAACAACAAATTGGGCAAAAGAGGCTATTGATCACCACAAAAGTCAAAAAGCAAAAGGTATAGGCTTAAATCAAAATATTTTTGCTATTATACAAGGCGGAACAAATAAAGAAGCAAGACAAATATCGGCAAACCAACTTTGTGCTTTAGAAGATTATGATGGCTATGCTATAGGTGGGCTTAGTGTTGGTGAAAAAAATCAAGACATGTACGATACAGTAGAATGGACAACTCAATTTATGCCTGAAAATAAACCACGCTATCTTATGGGTGTCGGAACTCCTGAAGATTTAGTAGAGAATGTTGAACGAGGAGTAGACATGTTTGACTGTGTAATGCCAACAAGAAATGCAAGAAACGGAACTCTTTTTACCTCTTTTGGTAAAATAAATATAAAATTATCAAAATTAAAACTAGATGACAATAAAATAGACCTTAAATGCAACTGTTATACATGTAAAAACTACAGTCGTGGCTACATGTCTCATCTATTTCGTACTCGTGAACTAACATATTTTAGACTAGCAAGTTTACATAATCTACACTACTATATGACACTTATGAAGAAAATGAGGGAAGCAATACTGGTGGGTAAATTTAATGAATTTAAAAAAGATTTTTACAATAAACGAAATATAGTTTAAATTACTACAGTATCTTCTCTTTTTGCTACATATTTTAACCAAAAAAATCCAAATAATCCAGCAAACAGTGAAGCTACTATAATACCAATTTTAGCTTGATAAACAAGATTAGGCTCATTTATAAATGCTAAATCTGCAACAAATATTGACATGGTAAAACCTATGCCTCCAAGAAATGAGACACCAAATATTTGGCTCATGGTACTCCCCTTTGGTAATTGTGCAATTTTAAATTTGATTGCTAACCATGAAACACCAAATATACCTAAAACTTTTCCAAAAATAAGACCAGCTATAATCCCAAGAGATATAGGCTCGACAATAGTACCAATAGAGTTAAAATCTATAGCAATTCCAGCATTAGCAAGTGCAAAAATAGGAATTATAACTAAAGCAACAAGAAGATGTAAATCATATTCAAGTCGTGCGGCGGGAGTACCAATTGAATCTATTTTATCTTTTATGTTTTGTAATATAGCTTTTTGCTTTTCATTCATTCTTTTATCTTCTACTGTTGCATGGTTATCATAATCATTAAGTAATTTTTTAGTATTTTTTGTGAAATTTGAAGGAGAATATTTTGGTTTTGATGGTATTGACATAGCCGCAATAACACCAGCTATAGTAGCATGAACACCTGATTCAAGCATAAAAAACCACATAAACAGTCCAATAATAAAATATGGTAAAATCATATGAATACCCACACGATTAAATATTACTAAAATCAAAAAAGATACTCCAGCTAAAATAAGTGGTAACATGTTAATTGTATCGGTATAAAAAATAGCTATAACTAAAACTGCACCTAAATCATCAACAATTGCAAGAGCAACTAAAAATGTTACTAGTGTAGTAGGCACTCTTTTACCTAGAAGAACCAATATACTAATAGCAAATGCTATATCTGTTGCCATCGGTATGCCCCAGCCATTTACTCCTTCACTGCCTGCATTAATGCCTACATATACTAAAGCGGGGAAAACCATACCGCCAATAGCAGCCAATATAGGTAAAATTGCAACTTTAATATTTGAAAGTTCTCCAACTAGTATTTCTCTTTTAATTTCTAGACCTATTATAAAGAAAAATATAGCCATTAGACCATCGTTAATCCAATGATGTATTGTTTGAGATAGCTGCCAAGAACCAACTACAAAATCTATTTTTGTATAAAAAAAAGATGTATAAACCTCTGCAAAAGGACTATTTGCTAATATTAGCGCAATTATAGTCATAAATATTAAAACAAATCCAGTTGTTGTTTGTGCATGCAAAAAGTGCTCAAATGGTGTTGAAACTTTATTAAAAGCCTTCTCCCATGGAGCATATAATTTTTTCATCTGTTTTCCTACTTTAATCTCTCTAATACTGAAGACTCATGAGCCCCTAATCCTTCTGCTCGTGCCATAATAGCACACTCATGACCTATCTCTTTTATGCCATTTTGACTCATGCAAATAATAGAAGATTTTTTCAAAAAATTTTCAACACCAAGCGGAGAGTAGAACTTTGCTGTTCCTCCAGTTGGTAAAGTATGATTTGGTCCTGCTATATAATCACCTATAGGTTCTGGGGTATATCTACCCATAAAAATTGCACCTGCATGTTTTATATGAGGCAATAAATCAAATGGTTCTTTTGTCATTATTTCAAGATGTTCTGGTGCTATCTCATTCATAAGATTAACTGCTTCTTCCATATTTTTAGTTACTATAATAACTCCACGCTCTTTTATTGAACATGTAGCTATCTTTTTTCTATCTAGCTTATCTAGCCATTCATATACCTTTTTACTTGTTTCATCTGCAATAAGTTGTGAAGGAGTTATAAGAATTGAGCTTGCCATCTCATCATGCTCTGCTTGACTTAGTAAATCTATAGCTAAAAAATTACAGTCCGCACTCTCGTCTGCTAAAATTCCTATCTCACTTGGTCCGGCAATCATATCTATATTAACTTCGCCAAAAACAAGCTTTTTTGCTGCTGCTACAAAAATATTACCCGGTCCTGTTATAACATCAACCTTTGGAATAGTTTTAGTTCCATAAGCCATAGCAGCCACAGCACTTGCTCCTCCAACTTTATAAGCTTTTTTTATACCACAAAAATGCATAGTTGCCAATAGAAGTGAATTTAATTCATTATATGGTGCTGGTGTACAAACTACTATTTTTTTAACACCGGCTACTATTGCGGGAATTGCATTCATAAGAAGTGAGCTAGGATACGCTGCTTTGCCTCCGGGTATATAAAGACCCGCACAATCCACTGGAGTAACCTTTTGACCTAAAATATTACCGTTATCTTCAAAATCTAACCAAGAAGTTGGTTTTTGTTTTTCATGATAAGTTTTAATCCTATTATAAGCCAATTGCAAAGCATCTTTTAAATTTGGTTCTAGCTCATCATAAGCTTTTTTCATAATATCACAAGTTATCTCTAGCTCTTCATCGCAATTTGGAATCCAATTATCAAATTTTTTTATATCTTTTTTTAAGGCTTCATTACCTTGATTTTTTATCTCATAAAGTATATTTGAAACAACTTTAGACGCATTATCTATCTCGATACTTCCTCGTTGCAACAATTTGTTAAATTGACTCTTGAAATTAATATCATTAGTATGTATCTGTCTCATATTTGCTCTTGCATCTCTATTGTACTCTTAATTTCTATTTAAGCATTTCAAATCTTTAAATGCCTGATTAACTCTTTTTATTGTAGCATTTTCGCCAGCTCTTAACCATTTCCTTGGGTCATAATATTTTTTATTTGGCTGATCGCCACCTTGAGGATTTCCTATTTGAGTTTGAAGATAAGCCTTATTATTCTCAATGTACTCTTTTGTTCCCTTCCAAAAAGACCACTGTGTATCTGTATCAATATTCATCTTAACAACACCATACTCTATTGCTTCATGTATATCGGCTAGCTTACTTCCACTTCCTCCATGAAACACAAAATTTACTGGTTTTTCTGAAGTATTAAATTTTTCTTGAATATATTTTTGAGAATTATCAAGTATCTTTGGGGTTAAATTAACATTACCAGGTTTATATACACCATGAACATTACCAAAAGAAGCTGCAATAGTAAAATTAGAACCAATATCCATTAGTCTTTCATATGCATAAGCCACATCTTCTGGTTGAGTATATAGTGCGGAATTATCTAAATGAGTATTATCCACACCATCTTCTTCACCGCCTGTACAACCTAATTCTATCTCAAGAGTCATACCAATTTTACTCATTCTTTTATGATACTTCACACATGTATCTATATTCTCTTTTAAACTCTCATGCGAGAGGTCAATCATATGAGAACTATACAGAGGTTTTCCAAGTTTTTTAAAATGAGTTTCACTTGCATCTAGTAGCCCGTCTATCCAAGGAAGGAGTTTTCTTGATGCATGATCTGTATGGAGAACAACACAAACACCATAAGCCTCCGCTACTGTATGCACATGTAAAGCCCCACTAATAGCACCTAAAATACTTGAGTTTATACTACTTAAGCCTTCGCCTGCATAAAATTGAGCTCCACCATTGGAAAATTGTACAACAATAGGAGAGTCCGCATTTTTTGCAGACTCTAGTACCGCATTTATAGAGTTTGTACTTACTACATTTACCGCTGGAATAGCACAATGATTTGCTTTAGCTATTTTAAATACTTTTTGAACATCATCACCGCTTAAAACTCCAGGTTTTAGAACATCAAATAACGACATGTTGTACCTTAATTTATGACTATTTTAGCTTTTTTTCTTAAAGATTCCACTTGCTTAATAACGTCATCGCTAAATTTTTTCATCTTAAGATCTTTTTCTATTTGCTCTTTTACATCGCTAAATTTAATTTTTTCTTCAACTTTTTTATCTTCTGTTAAAATTATATGATAACCAAATTGTGTTTTTACTGGAGTTTTTGTAAATTCACCTTTTTTTTGTCCAAATGCTGCTTTGCTAAAAGCTTCTACCATCTGCTTCTTATTAAACCAGCCTAAATCTCCGCCATTTGCACCACTTGGTCCTGTTGATTTTGTTTTTGCTAACTCTATAAATTTAGAAGTTAAAGCTTCGCCTTTTAGGCTATCCAGCTCTTTTATAATTGCTTTTGCAGCTTTTTCATCATCCATAATAATATGTCTTGCTTTTATGGTTTCTGGTTTTACAAACTTTTCGCTATTTTCATCAAAATAGGCTTTTTGATCTTCTTGAGAAACTTTTACATCTTCAAACAGTCTCTTCATCCAAATTTGAATAACCAAATCAGATTTTAAAGACTCTAAAGTCTTTTTATAATCATCATCTTTATCAATTCCCAAATTAAGCGCCTCTTTTGCTAGAAGTTGTCTATCGATAGCTTGATCTATTATCTTCTTTTGTTGCTCTGGCTGAAGTGTGTCATACTTAGCTCCGGGCATTACCCTAAGAAGATTTTCTATATCTTCATCTGTTATTTTTACATCATTCACTGTTGCATACACTTTAGCATTCAAATTAACACTCATTACAAATGCCAACAAACTTAATATAACAATTTTTTTCATCTAAAATCCTTTTTTTATTTGTATTTTAACTATTATTTTACTAATATTTAAATTAAAATCTAATTATATATAACAATTTTAAATAATTTATTAATTTGGCTATACTATTAACAAATGAAAAAAGCCACAAAAATAGAGATAAATAAAATAAAAAGCCTTTTTATTGAAAACTATACAGACATAACGACAGAATTAAACTATAAAAACTTGTATGAACTTATAGTGTCAGTTATGTTGTCAGCTCAATGCACAGATAAAAGAGTCAATATAATAACACCAGCTTTATTTAAAAAATACCCAAATGTAATCAAGCTTGGTAGTGCAAATTTAGATGATGTAAAAGAGTTAATAAAATCTTGCTCTTTTTTTAACAATAAAGCAAAAAACCTTATTAAAATGTCAAATAGAGTTATAGAGAATTTTAATAGCAAAATACCGCTTAATAAAAAAGATCTTATCACATTAGCCGGTGTTGGGCAAAAAACTGCACATGTTGTTATGATAGAATATACTGGAGCAAATTTAATGGCAGTAGATACACATGTATTTAGAGTAGCCCATAGATTGGGGCTTAGTAGTGAAAAAACTGCAATAAAAACAGAAGAAGAATTAACAAAAAAATTCAAAACAAATTTACATGTACTTCATCAAGCTATGGTTCTTTTTGGAAGATACACATGTAAAGCTATAAATCCGAAATGCGATGAAGAGTGTTTTTTACAAGAGTATTGCAAAACAAAAAAAACTTTTAAAGCTGGTTAAAAATATTTCGTTTGCTCTATTTGCTAGATTTAAAATACAATTTATTAAATTTATCATTTTGTGATAAAATAAATCTATTAAAAAATAGGAAGATTTAGTGTCAAAGCCATTATTTGTAAAGAAGAATAAAAATATTAAATCACCTTTAAATTATATTGGTGGGAAATACCGATTATTAAATCAAATTATGCCATTGTTTCCAAGAAAAATAGATACATTTATTGATTTGTTTGCAGGTGGTTGCAATGTTGGAATAAATATCAAAGCTAATAAAATTATTTTTAATGATAATTTAACATATCTTATTGAATTATTCCAAATTTTTAAAAATAGTAATACTACAACAATAATTAATCATATTGAAAACAGAATAGATGAATTTAAATTATCTAAAACAAATGAAAAGGGATATAAAGAGTTCCGTAATTTTTATAATCAACATAAAATAACATTAGATCTGTTTGTTTTGATTGCTTACTCTTTCAATCATCAAATTAGGTTTAATAATAGTCATGAGTTCAATAATCCATTTGGGAAAAATAGAAGTAGTTTTAATGATACAATGAAATATAATTTAATTAATTTTATTCTTAAATTGCAAAAAAATGATAATGAATTTATAGACAATAGTTTTGAAAATTTTGATTTTTCACAATTAACAAAAAATGATTTTGTCTATTGTGATCCACCATACTTGTTTAGTCCCCCTTTCTTATGGAATAAGTTATAATAGTTTAAAAGGAGTTAATTTATGTCAATTATTTTACACCCATGTGCCAAGACAACGCCAAAAATCAGAGAAGAG
>JAERRW010000011.1 GCA_016735235.1 Sulfurospirillum sp.
TTTGATAAATGTAGAAAATAAAGGAAATTT
The DNA here is from genome assembly GCA_016735235.1 of Sulfurospirillum sp. Lineage (GTDB taxonomy): Bacteria > Campylobacterota > Campylobacteria > Campylobacterales > Sulfurospirillaceae > Sulfurospirillum_A. The sequence goes on from JAERRW010000011.1 coordinate 31, forward strand.
ATGATTTTTGATGTTAAGAGACCAATTGCATGGTTTGAAAAAGCTAAAAAAGCACAATTAGAAAAAATTGATGATTTTTTTTTAAAATTAAAAACCTGCAATTGGTGTCTTAACATCAAAAATCATAAATTTCCTTTATTTTCTACATTTATCAAATTGTTACTCTTAAATCGGTAATTTTTAAAAAAAATATACTTTTATCTTTTGATAATAAAAAAAAATGTATAATTCTTTTTCAAGAAGGATTATTTATATGAAAATGGCAAAGATACTAATATCTGTTCTTATAATATCTATTTTTTTTGGGTGTGCTGATAAGAACAAAGATATTTATCATAAACCAGCCTTATATTGGTATGGTGAAATTATAAAAGAGATAAAAAATTTTGATTTAGAAGAAGCCGATAATCTTTATACTTCGCTATCTAGTGAACATGTTGCATCTCCATTACTTTCTGAAGCTATGATTATTTTAGCACAAGCCCATATGAAAGAGGAGGAGTATTTACTTGCTAATTTTTATTTAGATGAGTATATAAAAAGATTTGGAACAACGCAAAAAAGTGAATATGCTAGGTTCATGAAGATAAAAGCAAATTTTGAATCTTTCCCAAATCCAAATAGAAATCAACAACTTTTATTAGATACAGTAAAAAACACACAAGAGTTTATACATAAATATCCAAATTCACAGTATAGACCTATGGTAGAGACTATGTTTGTTAGGCTAAAACTTGGTGAGTATTTCATGATAAAAAATATAGCAGACTTATATGCTCGTATAGACAAACCAGAAGCTGCAAAAATATATCAAGAAAAATTTGATAATTCGTCGCTTAAAAATGCAAAAATGATAAAACCAAATATACCTTGGTATCGTGCTTGGTTTGAAAAATAATATATAAAAAGTATTTTACTCTTTTTTAAACCACACTACCATATAATAACAACAATTAATTTTTAGGAGACATTTAGATGAAACTTACCGATTATAACTCATTTCCATCAGATTTACCTATTATAGTGGAAGATGAGCTATTTTTATATCCATTTATGATTTCACCAATTTTTTTAGATAATGAAAAAAATATAGAAGCAGTAGATAAAGCACTAAGAGATAACTCGCTTATTATAGTGTGCTCATCTAAAGATGAAGAAGAAAATATAGATGATTTTGATGCTATTTACGACTCTGGTGTTGTTGGAACTGTTATGAGAAAAGTGATACTACCCGATGGAAGAGTAAAGATACTTTTTCAAGGAATGGCAAAAGGCAAAATAGTATTTAGAAAAAGCAAAAAACCTCTTGTTGCTACAATTGAACTAATAGATGATAATTTTACAAAAACTAAAGAGATTGATGCTGTAATGTCTGTTTTAAAAGAGAAGGTAAAAGACCTCTCAACAATAAGTCCTCTTTTTCCTCCAGACTTACTTAAAACAATAGAGGAAAATAGTAGCATCAATAGAACATGTGATCTTATAAGCAGTGTATTGAAATTGAAAAAAGAGCAAGCTTATCAACTCTTCATAGAACTAGATATGCAATCAAAAATTTTAATGCTTATAGAGTACATAATAGAAACAATAGAGACAAATAGACTAAAAAGAAAGATAAAAGCAAAAGCACATTCCAAAATAGACAAAGCCAATAAAGAGTATTTTCTAAAAGAGCAGTTAAAACAGATACAAAAAGAGTTAGGAAATGATAATCAAAGAGAAGAAGAGATAAAAGAGTATCGTAAAAAACTAGAAACCAAAAAATCTAGCATGAGCGAAGATGCACACAAAGAGATAAAAAAACAGATAGACAGACTTTCTCGCATGCATCCAGACTCTAGCGATGCAAACATGATACAAAGCTATCTCGATTGGGTTATTGAGATTCCTTTTAATTTAATGGCAAAAAAGAAATTAGATATATTGGAAGTTAGACGCCAACTAGACAACGATCACTATGCTTTAAAAAAACCAAAAGATAGAATAGAAGAGTATTTTGCAGTCCGTGAACTTCTACTTAAGCGTGGAATAAAACCTAAAAAAGGAAGTGGAGCTATTTTGTGTTTTGCTGGACCTCCGGGTGTCGGTAAAACTTCTTTAGCAAACTCAATAGCTAAAGCACTCAAAAGAGAGTTGATACGAATTGCTCTTGGTGGGCTTGAAGATGTTAATGAGCTTAGAGGTCATAGACGCACCTATATAGGCGCAATGCCTGGGCGAATTGTACAAAGCATTATTGAATCTGGACAGATGAATCCTGTAGTTGTTTTAGATGAGATAGACAAAGTAGCAAAGAGTTTTAGAGGCGATCCTACCGCTGTATTACTAGAAATACTTGACCCCGAACAAAACAATAAATTTAGAGACTACTATTTAAATTTTAATATAGATTTAAGTAAGATTATTTTTATTGCAACGGCGAATGATATTAGTGCTATTCCCGCTCCACTTCGTGATAGAATGGAGTTTATTTTTTTAAGCTCATATACTCCTCAAGAAAAATTAGAGATTATGAAAAAATATCTTATTCCTCAAGAGTTAAAAAAACATGGATTAAAAGCATCAGAGATCTCTTTTACAAAAGGCACAAATGAGACTATCATAGCAAATTACACAAGAGAAGCTGGTGTGCGAAACCTAAGACGAAGAGTTACAGAAATACTAAGAAAAGTGGCAAAACAGTTTCTTGTAAATCCAAGTATAAAAAAAATACCTATAACACAAAAAAATCTTGAAGAGTACTTAGAAGAGAAAACTTTTGAAATAGAGAAGCGTGATAAAATAAATATAGTTGGTCAAGTTAATGGCTTAGCATGGACTAGCGTTGGTGGAGATGTGCTTAAAATTGAGACTATAAAAATAAAAGGCAAAGGCAACATGCAAATAACAGGCTCTTTAGGCGATGTCATGAAAGAGTCTGCAAAAATAGCTTTAAGTGTTGTAAAGGTACTTATTGACAATAACCAAATAGATATAGATAAATCTACTATTCCTTTGAGTATTAAAGAAAAAAATGATAAAAAAGAGTTAGAGTCAAGTGAAATATATAGAAGATTTGATCTTCATGCTCATATTCCAGAAGGAGCAACCCCAAAAGATGGACCAAGTGCTGGAATTACTATGGCAACTGCTTTTGCATCAATTTTATCAGATAAAAAAGTAAGAAATGATATTGCTATGACAGGCGAACTTACACTAACAGGAAAAGTTTTACCAATTGGAGGTTTAAAAGAGAAACTAATCGCAGCATATAAAGCTCAAATAACAACTATATTGATTCCTAAAAAAAATTATCATAACGATTTAAAAGATATACCAGAAGAGGTAAAATTAAAAATGGAAATAATTCCAGTTACTAGAGTTGAAGAAGTCTTAAAAATTTCTTTATTGTAGAAGCATCTATATGAGTAGTACAATAAATAATGGTCTAACAAACTTAAAGGAGCAACTATTAAAACAATTTTTATTATTGGCGGTGGTTTTTTTGGGATGTATCTATCTGAATATTTTGTACGAAAAGGACATAAAGTTATTCTTTCTGAAAAAGAAGATGATTTTATGCAACGAGCCTCTTATGTAAATCAAGCTCGTGTACATAATGGTTATCACTATCCAAGAAGTATTTTAACTGCGTTGCGGTCAAGAATGTCTTTGCCAAAATTTTATGATGAATTTAAAGAGTGCATTGATGACTCTTTTGATAAATACTATATGATTTCACAACTACAAAGTAAAGTATCTGCTAAGCAATTTGAAAAGTTTTGCCATCGCATAGGTGCTATCTGTGAGCCAGCCCCCCCCAAATTACTAATTTAATTGACCCTAACTATGTTGAAGCAGTATTTTCGACCAAAGAGTTCGCATTTGATGCGGTGAAGTTAAAAAATATTATGCTTAAACGCATAGAAGATGCTGGCGTACAATATAAACTGAACCAAAAAGTTCTCTCTGTCAAATCTTCAAATAATAAACTTTTAGTTCAAGTATCTCCCACAAAAAAAGAATCCGAAATCAACTATATAGAGGCAGATGAAGTTTTTAACTGTACATACGCCATGATTAATCAAATAATTACTGACTCTAGTCTTGATATTATTCCACTAAAGCATGAGCTTACAGAAATGGCTTTAGTTACAGTTCCAGATGAGCTAAAAGATACAGGGATTACAATCATGGATGGACCATTTTTCTCTGTGATGCCTTTTCCAGCAAGAGATTTACACTCTTTTAGTCATGTAAGATACACACCCCACTATGAATGGAGTGATATAGATAAAGAACATTATAGAGATGCACATAGGCATTATGATGAAATAAACAAAAGAAGTGCGTATGCATATATGCTACAAGATGCCAAGCGATACCTTCCAATTCTTTCAGAATGCAAATATGAAGATTCTATATGGGAAGTAAAAACTATTTTACCTCTTAGCGAGAGTAATGATTCTAGACCAATACTTTTTAAACCTAATTATGGGCTAAAAGGCTTTCATACTATTATGGGTGGGAAAATAGATAATATTTATGATGTAATAGAAGTAATAAAAAAAACAGGACTTATAAATGGATAACACAACTATAAAAATGGAGACATTTGTTTCTATAGTATTGATTTTAGATGATATTGAGCAAAATGGTTTCGAGAAATACCTTAAAGAATTACAAATATACTTAGATTGCAGATATAGTGACTATGAAATTATTATCATCGATCAAAATAGTAAATCTTTTTCTTCTTCAAGCAAAGAAGATCTTTTAACCAACACTTCATCAGTTCGATGGATTAGTCTCGCCTTTCCTGTTGAGATAGATGTGGCTTTAAGTGCTGGCATTGAAAATGCTATTGGTGATTTTGTATTACTAATGCGACCAACAATTGATCCAGTAGAGATAATTGAAGATATGGTATATGAAAGTATGCAAGGAACTGATGTAGTTATTGGTATTGCCGAGTGTCCTCGTACACTATGGTATAAAATAGCTCGAAAGTTAAGCAATAAACTTTTACATTCTATTGATTATCATATTCCTAAAAATGCAACTCCTGTTCGTTGTTTAAGTCGAAGAGCTATCAACACAGTAATGCGTACAGGACATCTTAATCATCAGTTTTTTATCAAGGTAGCCAACACAGGCTATCCGACTAAAAACTACAACTATAAGCTACTCAATAGCGATTCTCTAAAAAAACGAACACTATTCTCAGGTATAGCACAAAGTATGCAGTTGATGGTGTTTAACTCTACTAAGCCATTGCGATGGATTAGTTTACTGGGTGTACTTGGAAGCTTATCTGCTTTTGTTTTTGCTATTTACAGTATTGTAGTAAATATAATCAAAGATGATGTTATTGAGGGGTGGACGAGTATGGTTTTCTTCTCCTCTTTTTTATTTATAATCCTATTTATTATTTTGGCATTTTTGGGTGAATATATTGCTCGACTGCTCAATGAAAACAGTAATAAAAAGAGCTATTATATTTCAGATGAAGAGACTAGTTCTATTATGCTAGAAACCGATAGATTCAATGTACTTCATCAATCATAAAAAGGTAATAGATGAAATTTGAAAATGAAGAAAAATGGGAACTTCCTGATTTTGAGACACATGAATTTTCTCCAAAACAACATAAGTATTGTGTATGCATATTTGTTATTAACGAAGGAGAGAAGTTTCATAAGCAGTTAAAAAGTATGCAATACCTCTCAAAAGAGATCGATATTATAATTGCAGATGGTGGAAGTACCGATGGTTCTATGAATCACGAAAAACTAAAAGGCTTTGATGTCAATACCTTGCTTATTAAAAAAAGTATCGGAAAGCTTGGTACACAAATGCGTATGGCTTATGCATGGGCATTGAAACGAGGCTATGAAGGTGTTGTGGTTATTGATGGCAATGGAAAAGATAGTTTTGAAGATATATCAAACTTCATAGCTAAACTTGATGAAGGGTATGAGCATATTCAAGGTTCACGGTTTATCTTAGGTGGGCATCATGAAAATACTCCATTGTCTCGTTTAATTGGTCTTAAAGTACTGCATGTCCCACTTATGCGTTTAGCTTCAGGTTTCAAATATACCGACACCACCAACGGCTTTAGAGCCTACAGTGTAAAACTTCTCTGCGATTCTCGTATTGCTATTTTTAGAGAGATCTTTGATGGATATGAGTTGCATTACTATTTGGCTGTAAAAGCAGCAAAACTCGGGTTTAAATGTATAGAAATTCCTGTAACTAGAAAATATCCAGAAACAGGCAAAACACCAACAAAAATTAGCCCTATTAAGGGAAACTTGCAAGTTATTGAGAGATTGGTAAATGTGGTGGTTGGTAAATATGATTTAAAGGCTATTCATGATTAGTAATATCATCCAACACTGGAAAAAAATCCTTCTCTTCTTGGTTAGTTTCTTAATATTATTCTTTAGTTTTCAGTACAATACTTTTAATTCAGCACAGCAAAGATGGTTTAAAAACTTTCAGAATGATTCTGAATCTTTAGTTACAGGTAGGCTTGTGAAATCAAGAGAAGATGGTATATTTAGTGCAGAAGCTAAACTTGGAAGATACTGGGGAGGAAAATTTAATACTTACAGTAGTCAACTAGGTTTTCAGGGAATATTTTTTAGTGTAGTCGATGATTTTTTAGAGAGATATGATTTAGTTAAACTAGAAGATAGAATAGATTTTTTTCATGGAATTTCTTCTATGCTTATGGCATTAATATTAACTGTGATTGTCTTGTTGTTTTATTTTGAAATAGGTTTTTTCCCTGCACTATTTCTTTTGCTAAGCATAGCTATGTCTCAGTGGCTAATTGTAATGGGGAAAAATTTATATTGGTTTTTTGGAGTAATGTATTTACCATTTGTTGCAGTTTTTATTGCTCATAAATATGAGGAAATCAATCATAAACTAAAAGTAGCTATTCTCTATGCATCTGTATATTTTTTCACTCTTATCAAGTCTTTAAATGGCTATGAATATATAAGCACAGTCTTAATTGCTATGCTATCTCCTATCGTTTATTTCTCTATCAAAAACAGATGGAATAAAATCAAAACAATAAAAAGAATATTCTATACTGGATTATTCGGTTTTCTAGGCTTTATATCTGCACTTTTGTTGCATATTATGCAATTATATACAGCTACTCACAGTATTACAAAAGCTTGGGACATGATTTTAGCTCGGATTTTAGTGCGTACTTATGGTTCAGTATCTGAAAATTCAGTTTATTATAAATCTTTAACCGCATCTGTTTTTGAGGTATATCATAAATATTTTAATGGTATAGCAATAGAATTCCAAAACTTTATAGATTTTCGATTTTTTCATTCTGTAAGATATGAAGACCTGCTATGGCTATTTTTACTAGCTACTGTTTTTAGCTTTACCTATTTTAAATCCATAAAAGACAATCACCGTAAATTGTTGGCTCTCTCATTTGCTACATGGTTTAGCTTCCTAGCTCCAATGTCTTGGTACACACTAGCAAAGGGTCACTCTTATATTCATACACATATTAACTATGTTTTATGGCATCTCCCTTTTACATTATTTGGCTTTGCTCTAGTGGGTTTTGTAGCATACCTCTTACTGACTCAGTTGTATAAAAAATATAGATATATCTTTCTTGTATTAATATTTGGCATATTAATAAGTATTATAACTACTACAGTATTACAAATAAAAGAATCTAATTCTAAAATAGAAAACCTTCTTAATACAAAAAAAGTACTCGATATAAGTTCTGGAGAAAATGTACATATAATATTGACCGAGAGCAACAGATTGATATACTATATCCAAGATTGTAACTCAAAAGACACTGCTAATAGATTCTTTTTACATCTTTACCCTGAAGCCAATAAAAATCTAAAAAGAAAAAAGTATTCTTTTAATAATTATGATTTCAAATGGAGTCAATTTGACATAAATATTCCTAAATTTTCTAGTTATAGTGGTAGCTGTATTGCAGTAAGACAACTACCCACATACTCTTTAAGATCTATCAATACTGGAAGATATAGCGGATCAACAAGATTTTGGCAGAAAAAAATCGAGGTGCAGAAACTAGTTAAAAAGACTAAGTTAATAAATCCTTATAATTTATCAGATGGAAGTTGGAAAAATGGAATTTCAAAAACAAAAGCAGGATTCTTTATAAAAAATAATTTTCGAAATAGAGTGTCATTAAAAGTTGATAGTATATTGAAATTCTCATTTTCAGGAGAGAGAAAAATCCTTAAAATTACAACTTCAAATCAATATATCAACATAGATATTAATGGCACATTGTTAGATCCAGTAAAAGATGGATATCCTAATAAAATCAATATAAAGGATGAAAACAATAATGGCAATAACTAACATTAGTATCATAATCCTAAGTCTTCTTATGTCTTCAACTGCACATATCTTCCTAAAAAAAGGGATGATGACTCATGCTGCTAGTGAGATTAAAACAGATGATTTTATTGGCTTAGTATGGACTGTGGGTACAAACCCTTGGGTAATGGGCGGAATGTTTTTACATGTGAGTGCATTGGTGGTATGGTTATGGGCATTAAGCAAGGTAGATATCAGCTTTGCATATCCATTTTTGGCATTGGGGTATGTGCTGGTTAGTACTATGGCATGGTTTTGGCTAGGTGAAGAGTTAAATTCTACAAAAATACTAGGAATGGGAATTATCATTGTCGGTATTTTAGTTTTGGCAAAGGCAGGATAAAGAATGAAATTATTATCAAATACAAAAATATCAATATTGATATTGATATTGATAACACTCTTTACGATATTTTTTAGACAATCTATTCATAGTGAAAATAGTATATATCAAAATTATGATGCTACTTATCATGCACTTTTAACAGTTAAAGCTTTGGATGAAACACCCATATCTCAACATCATTTTTTGCCTATTGTATCACTTGGAGATGATGCTGATAAACATATACGATGGGGTGCAACAATACCAGATAAATATGGAAACTATTATTATACAAGCTTTCCTCTAGGCGGATTTATCTTTCCATATGCAGTATTTAAGTTTTTTAATTTAGATGTGTCTGTTGATAATCTTTTTATTGTATCTTCTTTTATTTTATTATTATCAGTCTTAATAATCTTTATATTTGCAAAAGATATATCTAAATATCTCAATCCTCTATATGATGCTAATAAACCTGCTTTATTAGTATCTATTATATATTTATTCTCAATGGAAACACTATATTCACATGGTTATATTTACTGGGGACATTCATTGATGCAACCAATATTTATATTTTTTCTATATCTTGTGTTTAAAATCTTAACGAAGAAGATGAAAGTATATAATTTATTCTTACTATTAATATTTTCTTTTTTATTGGGATTTACAGAGTGGAGTGGCTATCTCATTGTTTTTGGAACTATGATAGTTCTTATATTTTCTTCATTGAGCAAGAGAGAAAAATACTTTTATATTAGTGCATGTGCGATGGGTGGAGCGATTGCACTAGCTGTCTTTATTTTAGATTTTATATCAGTTGTTGATACTAGCACTTTCTTTCATGCACTAGAGTCTAGGTTTTTTGCCAGAAATTTTACTACAAACATACCTATAAGTTTATTGTTCTATAAATATTGGGAGTCCTATAACATTTTTTTATTACTTCTTCCTTTAGCAATTATTCTCATATTTTTTGATAAAAAAGCAATACAGAAAGAAAAAATATATACTTTGTTTTTACTGTTAATAATTATACTCTTTGGGTTATTGGAAAATATTGTAATGAAGCAACATGCTATTGCATATAATTTTGACAGATTGAAGTTTCTGCCTCTTTTTGCTCTACTCATGCCTATTTTATGGTCTACAAAAAGTAAAGCATTTAAGCAAATTTCTATACTAATCATACTTACAGCATCTATATATACTACTGCTCAATATCCAGAACTTAGAATTACAAAAAACGAAGCATTAGAAAAGAACCAATTATTTGTAAATAATGATAAATTTAAAAAAGAATGCAAGCCTTGCATAATGGGAATTGCACCTGCTGTTAGAGGATACACCAACCTTTTGTTCAATCGTGGCATCTATGAAGGTGTAAATATTGAAAGACTTCAAAACATTGCTTTAAAAAATAATAAATGTGCCTGCTATATAAATGTAAGAGGAATTGGTGGGGGGGGGATGATTCAAGTTTTAGGATATAAAAAAATAAAAATACAAGATATAGAAATATTTGCTACTACTCGTGCTTATAATTTGACAGATAGAAATTGGGTAAAAGGTGTATCAAGAAAATCTACAGGATTTTTTGTTAGTAATATTTCTAAGAATGCAAAAAAATATCAAGTAGGAGCTAGAGTTAAGTTTATAAATAACGAGATAAGAACCATAAAGAAGATTACAGTATCAGCAAACTACATTAATATTTTTGTTGATGGAAAACCTTTGGATGGAATGAAGGTTGGACATCCAAATAAAATTGAAGTTATCAAGGAGTAATAAAATGAGAACAGCACTAATAGGACATACAGGCTTTGTAGGAAGTAATTTAAAAGAGCAGTATAGCTTTACAGATTTGTACAACTCTAAGAATTTTAAAGAGATGAAAGATCAAAAATATGACTTAGTTGTCTGTGCAGGTATATCAGCAGTCAAGTGGATGGCTAACAAAGAACCTATAAAAGATTTAGAAAATATTAAGGCTCTTGAAGAGGTGCTTTCAACTATAGATGCAAAACAATTTGTGCTTATTTCTACTATTGATGTTTATGCAACAACACAGATTTTAGATGAAGATTTTGATTGTGCTAGCATAAGTAATCATGCTTATGGAACACATAGGTTAGAATTTGAAAAGTTTTGTAATAAAAGATTTGATAACTGCACTATCGTAAGGCTACCAGGTCTTTTTGGTAATGGACTTAAAAAGAATGTTATTTATGATTTGCTAAATGACAACTGTCTGGAGATGATCAATACAGACTCCTCATTTCAGTACTATTATCTAAAGCATCTAAGCAAAGATATTCAAATAGCAATAGATAATGATATTAAACTTATAAATCTTTTTACAGAACCTTTGCCAACTCAGTTAATCTTTTCTACACTCTTTTCAGACAAAGAGATAGGACAAGAAAAAGTGCCTCAAGGACATTATGACTTGCATACAAAATATGCTAGCAAGTGGAACAATACAGGCAACTATATCTATACAAAAGATGAAATGATGCAGCAATTAACCGAATTTATAAAAGATTATAGGAGTGAAAAATGAAACTAGCTATTTCAAATATTGCATGGGAACAACACGATGATCCAGTTGTCTTAAAACTACTAAAAGACAATGGAGTAACAGGAATCGAAGTTGCTCCAACAAAACTATGGCAGGATTGGAATGGTGCTTCATATAAAGAAGCTAGGGAATATAAAAACATCATGAAAGACAAAGGCTTTGAACTGCCCGCTATGCAAGCAATACTTTTTGGAAAACCTGAGCTTCAGCTTTTTGATAAAACATCTCATGGTAATTTTTTGGAGCATATTAAACTTGTAGCAGAATTAGCAAATGGTTTTGGGAGTAAGGTTATGGTTTTTGGTGCACCTAAAAATAGAAAAAGAGGACAAATACCATGCAGTGAAGCCATGGATATAGCCCAAGAGTTTTTTTATAATGCAGGAGAAATTTGTGCAGAACATGAATGTTGTATTGGTCTTGAACATAACCCAGTAGAATATGGATGTGATTTTGCAACTAATGTAATGGATGCAAAAGAGCTGGTTAAAAATGTAAATCATAAAGGATTTCAACTACATGTAGATTCAGCAGGACTACATATGTGCGGTGGAGATATTTCAGATATGATTCATCAAGCTGGTAAGTTCGTACACTATCATATCAGTGAGCCAATGCTTGAGTCAATATTTGGTGGAGTAGTTAATCAAAAAGGTGGGATAGATACATTAAGAGAAATAAAATACGAGGAGTGGGTATCAATAGAGATGAAACAGCCAATCTCAATAAAATTACTTGAACAATCACTTCAAGATATAAGAAAAATTATCTACAATAGATAAAATAATTCCTAAATTAAACCCTGAAGTGCAATTTTTAATGGACATTGAGACCATAAATTAAACTGTGTAAACCTTAAAAATTAGATTTATTTGATAAACTAATCAAGTGAATTATTTAAAAGGATTTACACATGAGTTTGATAAACCACGAAGAGCTAAAGAAACAAATTGTATCTGGAGAGTTAACCTCTCTATGTGTTTAGTCCCCCTTTCTTATGGAATAAGTTATAATAGTTTAAAAGGAGTTAAATTAAGTCCTGGTATTAGAGTTACAAAAAAAGCATAACAAGTACTTGGAGAGAAATAAGTAGCCTAGCGGCGACTTATTTCTCAAGATAGTCGTTGTGTATCTATCATAAGCACCTTGCTTAAGATGAGAAAAAAGAAAACAAACACATTCTACATGTAAAACAAAAACTTAAAACCCATACATATAAAGAAAAGAAAAAAAGCTTTATTAACAAAAAAGCCAACAAACTTCAAGAACACAAAAACACTCTAAACCCTTAGCAAAAAAACAGACTCCAGTTCAAAGTGCAAGAAGATAGAAAGTGCGACACACAACAAAACATAGCAAGAAAATATGTTCCCTCAGCCGAAAAAACATCAACTTGTTTGAAAACTTTGCTATCATATCAAATATACAAGAGTTTGAGAACAAGGGAACATATTTTTGTACTCGACCGTTGTGTAAAAATTCAGTTATAATAAGAAAAAGGATGAAAAAGTGCAATTAAGACAAGTAAAAATAATAAAATATAAAAATTTCGAGAATATTGTTATTGATTTTGAAAAATCAAATTTTCCTAATGTTTTTTCTATTGCGAGTAAAAATGGTGGTGGGAAAAGTACTCTCTTGCAATTTATTTTTATCTTACTGCATTGCCTTATGGACGAGCATAAAAAACAATATATACAAAATCTATTGAAAACTTTTTTTAATATTACTAAAGACATTGATTTAGTAGAGTTTATTATTGAGCATGATGAACAAATATATAATTTAGATTTTTCTATAATTAAAAGTAAATCAAAGAATATGAATTTTAATTTATACCTTG
>JAERRW010000068.1 GCA_016735235.1 Sulfurospirillum sp.
GTATAACTTTCATATCATATTTATAAAATTTATATATAAGATATATATCAAATATATCTTTTGGACTATCTCTGCCTACAACTGCTGTTAATTTATTGGCTAATATATTTTCATAATTATCTATAATATAGCCATTATCTAAAACAACTGTTTCTTTATATCTCATTACTCTATCATTTATAAAATCGACTTGCAATAAATTATTAACTTTTAATCTTATAAAATCTTTAGAGTCCACTTCTATCACAATAGTATATTCATTGCGAAGAAGTTGTTTTATTTCTCGTATTGCTCTTGCAAAATTATCATTATGATTTGTAAAAAAGTCTAGATCATCTGAATATCTTTTTTCTTTATAAAATCGACTAAGACAAGTACCGCCAGTCAGATAAAATATATTTTCGGCACTAAACACAATATCTAAAACTTTATCTTGTAATTTATAAAGTTCTACATAGTTTTTTATACCACCCATTTTAATTCATTTATTGTTATGGGTTTATTTAAAAAATAAGCTTCCGCCATATTTTTTCTTTTAAATATATAAGCATGATTAAAGGTTGGAACATTGTAATCCTCAATAAGAGACTTTAAATCATCATCTTTAAATATTTTCAATGCATTAAATAATGAAGTGCTATTTAACAATATTTTCTGAAATAAAAAAGATTTTTCTCGCTTCTCTCCCGAAGATAACTTTATTATAGCATCGACAGAAAAAGCATAATCCCAAAAACAATCTTTTAAAATTCTTTTATATTTTGTTGCTGTTTGTGCAGTAGTCTCTTCCTCTTTTAATAACTCTGGAACTATCTTTGTCTTTTGTGCAGCACTACATGTTTGATCTTTTTTTCGACTCATGATTTATCCTCATTAATTTTATAATATTTTATAATATTTTGGAATTAAGTTTGCTGAATTTATGTTTTGTGTATTGAGGGCGTTATAGGAGCACTATTTATTAGAATAGGAAATTTCATTATTTTATGATTACTTTATTGATACTGTAAAAATTAAATGAATTTCCAAACTCAAAATCTCTATCTGCCACATTACCCAAGACACCCTTCAAATACTTAGGATGCATACCATATCCAGGTCTAACACTTCTAATGTTCTCTTCTGTAAAAATATCACCCTTTTTTATATCTTTAGCAATATACAAACTTCTTGAAAATCTGCGACTAGCTTTTCGTTTATCTGTCATACTATAATCAACTTTACCTAAGAGTTTTTCGGTATCTCTTACGGCTTGTATCATCTTTGCAAACTCTTTTTTATCCATAGAAAAATCAGCATCGGCCCCACCTATTGATTTGTCAAGTATAAAATGTTTTTCAATTACTTTAGCACCTAAAGATACTGCAACAATTGATGCAGTACTTCCTAGTGTGTGGTCAGAAAATCCTGATACTACTCCAAAAGTTTGAGCTAAATTTGGTATCATTTTTAAATTTGCCTCATCTAAAGGCGCTGGATAAGAACTAGTGCATTTTAAAAGTACAATATTGGTATTGCCTACTTTTCTACATATATTTACAGCATCTTGTATCTCATCTATTGTGGCTACTCCTGTGCTTATAATAATAGGTTTCATTTTAGAAGCGGTATATCTTATGAGTTCATAATCTGTTATTTCAAAAGAGGCTATCTTGTAGGCAGAAGGATTAAACTGTTCAAGAAAGTCAACCGCAGTTTTATCAAATGGTGAAGAAAATATATCTATGCCAATCTCTCTTGCATACTCAAATAACTCTTTATGCCACTCCCAAGGAGTATAAGCTTCTTTATATAACTCATAAAAATTTTTGCTATCCCAAGGAGTTCCGCCTTTTATGATAAAGTCTTCTTTATTGCAATTAAGTGTCATAGTGTCGGCTGTATAAGTTTGAAGTTTTATACAATTTGCCCCTATCTCTTTTGCTGCTTTAATTGTATCTAATGCATTTTGTAAACAACCGTTATGATTTGCGCTCATTTCTGCTATTATATATATGCCATCTTTATTTAAATCGAAATTACCTATTTTCATAATTAGCCTTAATTGTTTGATATATATTTATTAAAACATCTTTTTTATTGTAGAGTTTATTTATCGCTTTAGAAGTCCCCTCTGGGTCATCATCATAGTTATTGGCCAATTCATTTCTATCTTCTCTTAGTTCTTTCCAATCATTAGCATCTTCTATTAAATATAATTTTTCCATTATATTAAGTATATCTATAAATGCTTTACCTTCAATATCTTCATTTAAATATACTAGCATAGTTTTAAAAAGCTTCTGTCCCATAGCATCTTGCAGTTTTGAGAATCTAAATAAAAATTGATCAATATGCTCAATCTCATCTTCGCTTAAATTTATAAACTTATCTTCATAAAGCTCCATAAAATTAGACATCTTTTTAGTAGCACTATTTATTCTCAATATATGCTTATCGCATTCGTTGAAAATCTTGATGAGTTTCTTTTCATATATATTCATAGTTCTACCCATGTTCTTCGTACTTCTTGTTCTATAGGTCGTGTTTTATCTTTTGCAATTATTACATCTATTTTTTGTTCACCAATTTTATCATATAGACTAATTTTAAACTTTTTTCTTTTATCTAATATATTATCAATGGAGAGTTTATAATTTAAAACTATAAATAGGTCAATATCCCCACCTTTTTTAGTATCATCAACTCGACTACCAAAAAGATAGATACTGCCATGTTTAAAAACCTCAAGAAAAGTTTTTTTTATTGAGACTATTTCGTATTGTGTTAGTCGCACTTATCTAGCTCCATACAAATTACACTTTTATTATTTATTGTCTTACTCATAACTTCGTGGAAATTATATTTTTTATGTAAATTAATTACTTTTAGATTATTGCTAAAAACTTCTAATTTTATTCTATTTAACTTAAGTATATCAAAAATATATTTTATAGATAACTCCTCTAGTATTCTTCCCACTCCAAGCATTTTTTTAAATGGATTCGCATACAAACCAAACTCTGTTACTTTGTCCATATAGTTTATTTTTGTAAAACAAATAACCCCTATATAATTATTATCTTTTTTTACCAGTAAATACTGTTTATTATGGAGTCCTGCTAGACTCTCTATATAATCAAAATGGTTTTGAAGTTTTATATCATCTGTGTTGTACATCCATTTTTTTATACCTATATCATTTCTCCACTCTAAAACCATCTTTTTTTCTTCTAGGGTCATATCTGTAAAATCAATCAATTCTGCCCCCCCCCATTTTTCAAGTTCTATTTTTAAAATATACCTATTGCCATCCAATTGAAAAAAAGCTGGATAATTTTCATTATCTACAATTCTTAATAAATTAAACTGTTCTTTTATTGTTTTATCTATATCTAATTCACTAGCTTGTTTATCTCGTTTTTTATAAAAGGTTTCTTGAGTACTCTGTTTTTTAGCTGTTTTATATTTATCATAATTATCTATAAATTCTAAACACATATCCATAGTAAAATTTGCTTGTTTTTCTCTTAGCTCTGCATTGAGTTCATATCCAGTCAATTCAAGGACTTTTTGCATGTATATATCGCCAT
>JAERRW010000097.1 GCA_016735235.1 Sulfurospirillum sp.
TTTGTTTCTCTTTGGGTCTATTGTTTCAGGAAGTTGAACCAATATTGATTGTCTATTTCCACCATCTTCTGCATTGAGTTGCATAACCGCATCGGCGGTTGTTCCAGAACCTGCGAAGAAGTCTAGGATTATGCCGTTATTTTTAATAATAGATTCTATCAAAATAGTTATTAGTTTTGTAGGTTTTGAGTTTTGAAAAACTCCTTTCCCTATTAAATTAAATAATTCTTTATTTGACTGTCTTGTACTTCCAGCAAATTTAGAATCCCAAAAATTTGTTAATTTTACATAATTAGAGACTTCGTTTAAGAAAGTCTTTTTTTGTGGAATACTATTTCCGTTTCTCCCAAAATAAATTCTATTATCATCATCAAGCTTAGCTAATGATTCTTGTGAAAATCTTGGAAATGTCCCAGGTGGCGGCACCCAAAGAACATTATTATTAAATGTAAATTTATAGATTCCATTATCTGTTCCACTTTTAGCATGTAGTGGAGTGAGTAAATAGTTCCCTCTTGTATCATTATCAAGGTTCTTATACACTTTATTATGTTGAACTGTTCGTTTTTGTCCTTTTATTTTCAATGAAATTTTGTTTTTTGAATAGCATAAAATATATTCATGATTATCTGAAAAATATTTTGCATCGTTTTTTATAGTATCCAATCCTTGCCATGATATTTGAGAAACAAAATTCTCCTCCCCAAAAACTTCATCCATTAAAAGTCTAAGTTGAGCCACTTCGTTATCATCAATACTTATAAATATAACTCCATCATCTTTTAAAAGTTGTTTTGCAATGTAAAGACGAGGGTACATAAAAGTAAGCCATGCAGAATGAGAATTGCTTTTACTGTCTACAAAACTTAAAATCCGTTTTGCTCTATCTTCATCAACCCCCGCTAAGTCTCTAAATTCGCTAACAGTAAATTGTCGGTCATCTTGATACACAAAACCATCACTTCCTGTGTTATATGGTGGGTCAATGTATATCATTTTTACCTTTTCATAATAAGCATTTGAGAGGTGTTTTAACACTTCAAGATTATCGCCTTTTATGAGTAGGTTTTTAGAGTTTTTATTCTCCTCTTTTTGGTTAAACTCTTCATCTTCTTTCAAAAGAGTAGTAGTCTCATCGCTTGCTAAAACTCTTGCGTAAGATTTCCCTAACCAATCCAGCCCATAACTCTCTTTATAAAAATCAACTTCACCACTTGAAAGTTCTTGTTTAAATTTTTCAAAATCAAAGCTTCCATCTTTTGCAAAACAGTGTGAGAAGTGTTTTTTTAATGTTTTTATGTTTTTATTTTTATGCATTGTTTGCCTATTTTTTTATTTGTTTCATTAATTCTAAAAAGATACCATATTTCGACTTTGAAAAAGGTAGTATTTAATAAAAATATATAAGGACAAGATTCAAGCCCGAAGTTTATTATCAAGCGGTTAATAATTTAGCATCTGTTCAACATGTAGCTAAAAAGCTTAATTATAGATTTCTTGAGCAATAAGTTATTTGAATTTAGCTATAATTAGAAAATATATTTAAAGGTCAATTGTGAAATTAATAGTTAATGGTGAAGAGATCAATACAGAATCAAAAACAGTAGATAATCTACTAAATGAGCTAGATATAAATGAAAATGTCATGGGTGTAGCTGTCAATATGAGTGTAGTAAAAAAAGAGGATTGGAAAAGTTTTAAATTTAGTGAAAATGATAAAGTTGAACTTCTTCAATTTGTTGGTGGCGGATAATATTTTAGAGTACTCTAGTGAGTTTTAATAAAAAAAAGGCAAAAAATGAATTGGGATTTAATAGCACTATATAAAAATGAAGATGAGTTGGATTTAGATTTAGAGTATGCAAAAATAAAAGCATGTAAATTTGAAAAGATGTATAAAAACAGACTTGAATATCTAAATTCAAGTGAGTTTTTAGAAGCAATTCGTGAGTATGAGTCTATATCTCAAACACTTGGCAAAATAATGACTTATGCTTTTTTAAAATTTGCAACCAATAGCGATAATGGCTCGTTTTATGCAAAATATCAAGAAGAACATGCAAATGTTAGTGAATTTTTACTCTTTTTTGAATTAGAGTTCAATCACCTCAATAGAGTAAAACAGAGTGAATTTATAGAGAATTCAGATGGTTATACATTTTACCTTCAGTCTCTTAAAAAAGAGAAACCTTATCAGTTGAGTAGCAAAGAGGAGAGAATTCTTTTAAAAAAAAGTACTACAGGCGGAAGTGCGTTTAGTAGACTTTTTGATGAGCATTTTAGTAGATTGAAATTTACTTATAATGGTAAAAAAATCTCAGAAGAGGAGATTCTTGCACTTTTACATGACTCTAGTCGTGGAGTAAGAAAAAAAGCTTCGATGGCTTTTAGTAGAGGGCTAAAACCTCACCAGCCACTTTTAGGGTATATCTACAACATGATAAAAACAGACCACAAGAGTGATTGTGAGTTAAGAAAATATAGTTCACCCGAACAGTCTCGCCATATCAATAATAAAATAACTCAAGCAAGTGTAGATGCCCTAATAGATACCGCCGAAAATAGTTTTTATTTAGTTCAAGATTACTACACCAAAAAAGCCAAGCTTCTTGGTTTGGAGAAACTTTATGATTATGATAGATATGCACCAATTGAGGCTAAAGAAGAAGTTTATGACTATGAAAAATCTAAAACAATAGTTCTAAAAGCTTTTGAAAAGTTTAGTCCAAAATTTGCTAGCATAGCAAAAAAAGCTTTTAATGAGGGTTGGATAGATGTTATGCCATATGATGGTAAAAGAGGAGGAGCATTTTCACACCCCGCTACCCCAGACACTCATCCTTACATACTTTTAAATCATACCAACAAAAGAAGAGATCTATTTACATTAGCGCATGAATTAGGACATGCAATTCATCAATATCTCTCTCGTGATGTGGGCTATATTGGTTCAGATACTCCACTTACCACTTCAGAAACTGCTTCTGTATTTGCAGAGATGCTTGTATTTGATTATATTAAAGATGAATTAAATGAAGATGAGAAAATATCTTTATATGCAGGAAAGATAGAAGATATTTTCGCAACTCTTTATAGGCAGATAAATTTTACTACTTTTGAGAGGCGGGTTCATGCCCATAAAGGCGAACTTAGTTTAGCTACTTTTAATAAATACTGGCTTGAAGAGAATAAAAAAATGTTTGGTAATAGTGTAAAATTAAGCAAAAATTATGAAATGTGGTGGAGTTATATACCTCATTTTATTCACTCTTCATTTTACTGCTACTCTTACTCTTATGGTCAACTTTTAGTTCTTGCTCTTTATGGGTTATACAAAAGTGGTGAGTGCGAAGATTTTATTGAAATTTATACCTCTTTTTTAAGTGCCGGAGGCAGTAAAAGCCCCAAAGAACTTATTGAAAAGTTCGGATTTAATATAGATGATAAAGAGTTTTGGAACATAGGAGTAGATGAAATCAAAATATTGCTTAAGGAGCTAGAATAATGCTTGAAAATGTATTACATGATAGAGATTTTGGTGTAGCCATGGAGAGACATGTAGAAGATGTTTTAGAGATTCTTTTAAAAAAAAATATATGTTTTTCAATATTGGCAAATATGACTGATATTAATTTTGAACCAGCTTTACCCAAAAAAATTCGCTCAACTTTTAGGTCTATAACTGTGTTTTTTTTAGCTGGTTATACTTTTGAAAGTTGTATTATAGATAAAAATATAATAAGTTTTGAAGCAGGTTTTGGTCAGGAAAACTACAGCTCTTTAGTCTCTATTTCACTGTCATCTATTTTACAAATTATAGTAGATGAAACACCAATATTGATAAATTTAAGTGTTGCATCGAAAAATGAATACAAAAATAAAAAAAAGGGCATAAAAAGAAGCATGGAAGTACTTCTCTCTAATCCAGAAAATGAAAAACTATTAAAATAGACAAGATATTATTTTGATAAAAAGCTACAATATGATGAAACTTGACAATATAAGTATTAAAAGTAATTAATATAAAGAAACAAGGAGAATAAAATGTCTAGGTGGACTACAAGCTTTAATTCAGATCAATTTCATGCAAGCTTTGAAAAATTAAATAAAGTATTAAATTTAATTGATATTAAAAATATAACATGTGACAGTACGCTACAAGAAATAGCAAGGATTAAAAAAGCAATAGAATATATTGATAGTTACATAAAGCTTATTGATCCAGATATTAATATTTTAAATACTTTAAATAATTTAGATCGATACATCATAAATACAACTAATGAATTAAGTAGTTTTAACTTAGATAAAAATACTACACACATTCAAAGAGCCAATAGTAGCATTGATGTTTGCTTGAACACGATAAAAAATTTTCATACTGTTTTGCCTAAAGTTTCAGGACAAGGTATCTTTTCCATGTTGAAAAAATATAATGAAACACTTGAAGAAGCTTTGTTTAAAATAGATTTACCTTCTGTAATAAAGTCTAGCAATGAAATAGATAAACTAAAAGAGAAGTTATTCGATGGAACAGATGATGAAAATAGTGTAGAAGTAAAAATTAAAAACATGCTAGATGATACAGAAAAAAAGCATACTGAATTATTGGATTATTACAACAATACACTTAATGATTCTAAACAAAGCGGTACAACAAAAGAGATAATTGAAAATGCTAAAAATGATATTACTAAGTACCTAAAGACATCAAAAGATGAAAGTACTGAAATATCTACTAAAATTGATAATCTCAATAAATTTTATGTAAAGATATTTGGTGAATTAAATAATAAAGACGAAAGAGTTGGTGGGCTTAAATCTGAACTAAACAGTAGAATTAAAAATTTAGATGATTTTGAAAAAACACAACAAAAAACTCATGAAGAGACTTTAGTAAACAAACTAAAAGAAATTAAAGATTATGAACAAGAGCAACAACTTCAGAACAAAAATTTATTTAAACAAATAGAAAGCTTATTACCTAGTGCGACTAGTGCAGGTCTTGCTAAAGCATATCATGATGAAAGAAATAAATTTAAAAATCCAATATTTTTGTGGAATATTGCATTTGTGGTTTCATTATTAATAATTCCATTTGTATCACCTACTACTTTTAAAGAGTTACAAACATTGGAAGACTTTGGCAGGAGCATGTTACATTCATTACCAATTTCTGGACCATTAATATGGCTAGCAATATATTCCAGCAAAAGAAGAAGTGAAAATCAAAGACTAGAACAAGAATATGCCCATAAAGAAGCTTTTGCTAAATCTTACAGTAGTTATAAACAACAAATCGAAGGTTTAAAACAAGAAGACCAAGAATTATTAACCAGATTATTAGATACCGCTATTGCAACTATGTCATACAATGCAAGTGAAACATTAGATAAAAAACATGGCGATAGCACACCTGCACAAGAAATTGCTAAGTCATTGACCGGTGAGCTAAAAAAATAGTTCCGAAATGAATTGCAAGTTGAAAAATTGCTAAGCTCCAATTTCTTATAGGCATAGTCCATTTTTTTGAGGCATTTTCAAAGAAACTTTTTTACTTCGTAAAAACCGCTATATTTTTTAGCTAACATGTCTTTATCTTTATCTTTATTATACTCATTTTAAACCCTTTATTTTTCTTTTTTAATTTTATTATTTGGAATAAGAGATCTTATTTAAGTGGTTTGATTTATGTGTGGAGTATAAAATGTAGGAAATCCCAACTCAATCCCCCTCAACTAAGCAAGTATTAAGCCATTACTGTATATAATTTCGTCCTCATTTGAAAGAATGGGTGCTAGAAACATCGAATTAAAAATTAGACCAAAAT
>JAERRW010000088.1 GCA_016735235.1 Sulfurospirillum sp.
TTAATAAAACAAAAAGTCATGATTTTAGATGGTGCTATGGGTACGCAGATACAAAAGGTTAATATACCTAAAAATGCATGGGAGGAGTTTGAGGGCTGTAATGAGCTTTTAAATGCTACATGTAAAGATGTTATTTCAGAAATTCATAAGAGTTACTTGAGTGTGGGTGCAGATATAATTAAGACAAATACTTTTGGAGCTTTGCCTTGGGTTTTAGATGATTACAATTTAGGTCATAGAACTTATGAGTTAGCTAAAGAGGGAGCCATGATTGCTAAACAAGCTTGTAGTGAGTTTAGCACAACTCAAAAACCTCGTTTTATTGCAGGGGTCATGGGTCCGGGAACTAAATTGCCCTCTTTAGGTCATATTACTTATGATGAGATGTATGAAGGGTATTGTGAAGCAGTTCGTGGGCTTATAGATGGTGGCGTTAATCTTTTTTTAATAGAGACTGCACAAGACCCACTTCAAATCAAATCAGCACTTCATGCCACACAAGATACATGTAAGAAAAAAGGTGTAGATATTCCAATTATGATCTCTATTTCTATTGAACTAAGCGGAACTATGCTTATAGGAACAGATACAATTACTATAGCAACTATTATAGAGCCTTTTGACATACTTAGCCTTGGGTTTAACTGTGGCACAGGACCCGAACAAGTTAAAAAACATGTGAAGACTTTAAGTGAAGTTTGTAAATTTCCTATTAGTGTTCATGCAAATGCTGGACTCCCTCAAAACAGAGGAGGAGTTACATTTTATCCAATGGGACCAGAAGAGTTTGCAAACTTACAGAAAAGCTTTTTAGCATATGATGGAGTTTGTATCTTGGGAGGTTGTTGTGGAACTTCACCAGAGCATATAGAAGAGCTTACATGTAGAGTGCAAAATATAGTGCCAAAAGTTCCTAAAGGCTACTCGGATATGGCTTTGTCCTCTTTGTTTGAAACAAAAGCTTTAAAACAATCTCCAGCTCCATTTCTCATAGGGGAGCGTTCAAACGCAACTGGTTCTAAGGCATTTCGTGAATTGATTATTACAGAAGACTATGATACTTCTTTATATGTAGCGCAACAGCAAGTTAGGAGTGGGGCTCATGGTATTGATGTTAGTGTTGGTTTTGCTGGTCGTGATGAAGTAAAAGATACTACAGAAGTCATAGGCAGATATGTGCAAAAAGTACTGCTCCCTCTTATGCCAGATACAACACAATTATCTGCACTTGAAACTGCATTGAAGCTTATAGGTGGAAAGCCTATCATAAACTCTGTAAATCTTGAAGATGGTGAAGAGAAGTTTGACAAAGTATGCCAACTTGCAAAAAGATTTGGTTGTGCATTAGTCTGTTTGGCTATAGATGAAAAAGGAATGGCTAAAACAAAACAGCAAAAAACTGATATAGCTCAAAGAATGTATGACCTTGCTACACAAAGACATGGAATTGACCCTAAAAATTTAGTGTTTGATTTATTGACTTTTACAGTAGGAAGTGGTGATGAGGAGTATTATGAGGCAGCAATTGAAGTCATAGAAGCCATGCGTGAATTTTCTTTACTACATGTTGAAGTAGGTTTTGTTCTTGGTATCTCAAATATCTCTTTTGGTTTAGCTAAAAATGCTCGTGAGTATCTAAATTCGGTATTTTTAAATCACTGTGTTAAAGCTGGCTTAAGCATGGCAATAGTTAATGTAAAGAGTATTATACCAATGCATAAGATTAATAAAGAGCAGATGAAAATTTGTAATAATTTACTCTTTAATCATAGAGATGAAGGAGACCCGCTTTTTAAGTTTATAGAATATTTTTCGGATGTAAGTGAACAAAAAGAGGAAGATGATGAAGTTTATGATGCTTTGAGTAGTGAAGAGAAACTAGCTTATCTTCTTATAGATGGGGACAAGGAGAGAATATTATCACTTTTGCAAATGGTAAAAGATGAGATAAATCCTGAAAAAATTGTAAATGAAATTTTGATAAATGCTATGAAAAAAGTAGGAAAACTCTTTGGAAGTGGAAAGATGCAACTTCCATTTGTTCTTCAAAGTGCAGAAGTAATGAAAGCTAGTGTTGATTATCTAAAACCATTTTTGCCTAAACAAAAAAAATCAAAACAAACTATACTCATAATTGGAACTGTAAAAGGTGATGTGCATGATGTGGGTAAAAACTTAGTAGATATTATTCTCTCTAATAACGGTTTTAAAGTTATAAATATAGGCATAAAAGCGGATATTCAAGATTTTTTGTCCGCTTTGAAGGAGCATAATGCAGATGCTATTGGTATGAGCGGGCTTTTAGTTAAATCGACTTCTATTATGAGAGATAATTTAGAGATTATGAAGTCAATGGGTATTAATACACCTATTTTACTAGGTGGTGCTGCTTTGAATGATAAGTTTGTAAATGAATTTTGTAGGACTATTTATGATGGACCAGTTTTTTATTGCAAAGATGCTTTTGAGGGCATAGAAGCCATGAGTCGCATAGAAGCTAGAAATTTTAACACAGACTTTGGTAGATCTATAACAAAAAAAGAGATAGTACAAAACATAAAAAAAGATATGCCACTTTTTAAAGATATAAACATGCCTATTAGTGATCACTCTATTCCAACTCCTCCATTTTGGGGTAGAAAAAAGCTTGAAACAAATATTGAAAATATAGCATATGAGTGGATAAATCATAAAATACTTTTTTCTCGTGCTTGGGGCTATAGTAAAAAAGGTGCAAGTAAAGATGAGAAAAAAAAATATAGAGATGATACTCTTTGGCCTCTTTATGAGAGATTAAAACATGATATTGAAAAGATGGGGCTTTTTGAGCCTACTATAATTTATGGTTATTATCCATGTCGCAGTAAAGAAAATAGACTTCATGTATTGAATGAAAAGAGACGATACTATAGCCCAAACAAAGTCAATGATAAACCTTTACATGTAGATGATATTATCTATACTTTTGATTTTCCAAGACAAATGAAAAAACCTTATCGTTGCTTGAGTGATTATATTAGTAGCAAAAGAGATGATGTCGTGGCACTAACTTGTGTAAGTGCTGGTTCTAAGTTTAGCGAGTATGAGAGAATGCTTTATTCTAAAGGTAATTTCAAGGAGTATTATTTAATCCATGGTTTAAGTATTGAGTTAGCTGAAGCATTGGCCAAAATTGCTCATAAACAGATAAGACTTGATTTAGGAATCGCCTCAAAAGAGAAGCATACATTAAAAGATGTGCAAATGAGAGCTTATACAGGAAGTAGATACTCTTTTGGATATCCATCATGTCCTAAGTTAAGTGATACAAAAGTTATTTTTGATTTGTTAAAGCCTCAAGAGTACGGTATAGAGTTGAGTGAAACTTTTCAAATTCATCCAGAACAAAGCACCACTTCAATAGTCATGCATCATAGTAAAGCTATTCAATAGTAGCATAAATCAAATTTTTTAAATTAATTAATTTATATTAATTTTTTTTAAGAATTTATGGATTTTTTAGTAAAATTGCTATATAATCTATTTTTTTAACTCACTTGGAGATATGAATGAAACATTTAAAATTTGCTTCTATTGGTTTTGCCACAACTCTTATTGGAATAACACTTCTATTTTCATCTACACTTATGGCAGAAAATGAGACAGAAACAGATGAGAGTCGTCTCTCGTCTCTTGCTAAATTTACTAAGGTTTTAGGTAGTGTTGAAAAATATTATGTAGATGATTTGAAAATTCAAGAAATAGTTAATAAATCAATCGAAGGTCTTTTGTCAAATTTAGATGCTCACTCATCGTATTTAGATGCAAAACACTTTAAGAATATGCAAATTCAAACAGAAGGTGAGTTTGGTGGAGTTGGAATAACTATAGGAATGAAAGATGGTGCTTTAACTGTTGTTGCTCCTATTGAAGGAACTCCTGCCGATAAAGCTGGTATACAATCAGGCGATATCATATTGAAAATTAATCAAAAATCAACATTAAAAATGACAATAGATGAATCGGTAGCCATTATGAGAGGGAAACCTGGAAGTAGTTTATCTCTTACAATTGTAAGAGATGGAGAAGCTAAACCTCTTGTTATTCCTATTACAAGAGATATAATCATGGTTGATTCGGTCTATGTAAAAACTATAGAAAAAGAGAATATTTTATATATTAGAGTTGTTAATTTTGATAAGAATGTAGTAAGAAAGGTAAAAGAAGGGCTTAGTAAAAATTTAGATATTAAAGGTATTGTTTTAGATTTAAGGAACAATCCTGGAGGACTTCTTGATCAAGCAGTTGGTCTTACCGACCTATTTATAGAAAAAGGTATTATAGTATCTCAAAAAGGTAGATATGAAAAACAAAACAGTGAATATAAAGCAAAAGTAGCTGGAACTATAGACAATATTCCATTGGCTATTTTAGTAAATGGAGGAAGTGCGAGTGCTAGTGAAATTGTAAGCGGTTCACTACAAGATCATAAACGAGCTGTTGTAGTTGGTCAAAAGACTTTTGGAAAAGGTAGCGTTCAAATAATTCTCCCTATAGATAAAGAAGCTATAAGACTTACAATAGCAAGATATTATCTACCAAGTGGTCGCACTATTCAAGCCGTTGGTGTTACTCCAGACATAATAGTCTATCCAAGTAAAGTACCGCACACATCAAATGATTTTATGATAAAAGAGAGCGAGTTAAAGCAACATCTTGAAGAGGAGTTGCAAAAAGTAGATGGCAAAAAAGACGAGAAGAAAAAGGTATCAGATAAAGAGAAAGATAGAGTAATTACAGAAAAAGATATACTTCAAGATTTGCAACTAAAAAGTGCAATTGATATAATAAAAGTATTAAATATTAAAAATAGTAAATAAGAGATTAATATGATAAAACAAGAATTACTACACGAAGGCAAGGCTAAAGTTCTTTATAAAACACAAGATAAAAATCTTCTTATATCGGAGTTTAAAGATGATTTAACAGCTGGTAATGCGGCTAAAAAAGGTAACGAAAAAGGAAAAGGTATACTTAATTGCAAAATTAGTACACAACTTTTTGAACTTTTAGAAAAACATGGTATAAAGACTCATTTAGTGAAGATGCTTAATGATAACCATCAACTTATAAAAAAAGTAGATATTATTATGATTGAAGTAGTTGTAAGAAATATAGCAACTGGCTCACTTACTAAACGTCTTGGTGTCGAAGATGGAACTGTATTACCATTTGCACTAGTAGAATTTTACTACAAAGAAGATGCACTAAATGACCCTATTTTAAACGATGAACACTGCATTATGATGGATTTAGTTAAAAGTGAATCTGATTTAAAAGAGTTAAAAAGACTTGGTCGTGAAATAAACTCTATATTGAAAATGTTTTTTGTAAAGCGGAGGCTAAATTTGGTGGATTTTAAAGTTGAATTTGGAGTAGATAATAGAGGAAATATTTTATTGGCAGATGAAATTAGTCCCGATAGCTGTCGCTTTTGGGACATGGATACAAATGAGAAACTAGACAAAGATGTATTTAGACAAAATCTTGGTAATGTTAAAGTTGCTTATCAAGAAATACTAAATAGAGTATTAAAATGAAAATTATAGTAAATATCCAGCTAAAAGAGGGTGTGCTTGATCCTCAAGGCAAAGCAATTCATCATGCACTAAATACTCTTAATTTTAACGAAGTAAATGATGTTAGAATTGCAAAACAGATAGTGATGCAAATAGATGAAATTGACGAAGAAAAAGCAAAAAAAAGAGTAGCAAAAATGTGTGAAGAGTTATTGGCAAATACTGTTATTGAGAATTATGAAATAGAAATAGCAAAATGAAATTTATATTAAAAAAAAGAGATTAGTATGAGAGTTAGCATAGTTGTTTTTCCTGGAACAAACTGCGAAATGGATACAAAATATGCTTATGAAAAATTAAATGCTAATATAGAACTTGTTTTTCATAAAAATGAAACTCTACCAAATGATACAAATTTAGTTGTACTTCCTGGCGGTTTTAGTTATGGTGATTATCTTAGAAGTGCTGCAATTGCTAAATTTTCTCCTATTATGAAAGATGTCATGCGATTTGCAAATAGAGGCGGTAAAGTACTCGGTATTTGCAATGGCTTTCAAATGTTACTTGAAATGAGGCTACTCGATGGAGCTATGAAAAGAAATTCAAATTTACACTTTATATCAAAGTACCATCATCTAAGAGTTGTAAATAACAGTAACAATTTTTTAAGAAAACTAAATGTTGGTGATATTGTAAATATTCCTATTGCTCATGGAGAAGGAAATTATTTTATAGATAAACAAGGATTAGAAAATCTCTATATGAACGATCAAGTACTATTAAAATATACAGATAAAAATGGAATCGATAAAAATCCAAATGGTTCAATCGATTCAATTGCATGTATATGCAATAAAAATAGAAATATATTTGGGTTAATGCCTCATCCAGAACGGGCCATGGAGACTCTTCTAGGATCAACTGATGGAATTAAAATGCTTGAAGGTTTTATGGAAGATTAATGAAAAAATTTGTATTACTGCTAATTTGCTTTGTCTCTATTGTATTTGCACAAACTACTTATTATAATAATGAGAGTAATGAAACAAATACCAGTGAGCAAAATCAACCAAAAGTACAATCTATTTTTTTATCTTATGAGGAGATTCCTCTAAAAATATATGTTGGAGAACTATTTGCAGTAAAAATAAAAGCAATAATTGCAAATGATGATTTTGAAAAAATTACAAGTAGTTTTCAAGACTTACAAAATATAGAGATCATAAATTCAGATGCAAAATGGGAACAATTTAGTGATAATATTTTCTATAATACTTTTTATATGAAAGTAAATAGTACTAGTGCTAAATTACCTACATTTAACTTGGATATTTATCAAAACTCTTTAAAAATTGATAGTGAAAAACTTAAAGCTAAACCTCTTAATATTATTAAATTAAATGGAACAAAATATTTTAGTAAAGTTATAGCAAAATCTATGAAAATAAAACAGATAAAAACAACAAAGTTTGATGATAAAAATTTAATAGTTGTTTTAGAAATAGAAGCCGAACATGCAAATCTAAGTGATTTTAGTTTAGAATGGGTGATACGAGATGGAATTGATTCAACTCATAACAACTTGCCATATTTTGAAATATTTTATTATGCTATTGTGCCTAATTTTACAAAAGATTTTATCTATACATATTTCAATTCTGATACTAATGAGTTTGAAAAAAATTCTATTCCTATAGTTATAGAAGATGGCACAATAAGCACACAGATAAATTTGAATCCAGCTCAAAATTCTTTTGAAATGTATAAAGATGGAGCATATATTGCTATAATTCTTCTTTTTATTACTCTCCTTATAAGAAAAAGAAAAAAAAGATATATATTTTTAATATTTATGTTGATTGGTTTATATATATATGATAAAAATCCATTCGATAACATAAAGATAGAAAAAGGAAGTAAAATTAAAATTTTACCAACAGAAAAATCTACTATCTTTTATGTAACAGACAGAACAATGCATGTGCAAAAACTTGATTCAAAAGATAATTACATAAAAATACTTCTACCAAGTGGTAAAATAGGATGGCTATATGTTAGCAAAAATTAGAGGATATTTCATTATTATAGAGTTTTCTTTAACAATTTTAATAGTAATATTGCTATTATATTTATTTAAGAATAAAAAACATAAAATACGAAAATTATATGGAACTATTCAATCATGTTTCATGGGTTTTAATGTAATTCAAAAAGGTGAACCCGATAAAGAAGCAAAACTTATACTCATCAACCACCAAAGTTTGATCGATATTATAGCGCTTGAGGCGACTTACCCTAAGGATCTATGCTGGGTTGCAAAAAAAGAGATAGAGCAGATTCCTATTTTCGGGCATGTCATGACTGTCTCTCAAATGATATCGATAGATAGAAAAAATAAACGCTCAATAATAGAAATTATAAAACTAAGTAAAAAAAGGCTTAGCGAAGGAAGAGTTATAGCCATGTTTCCAGAAGGAACAAGAGGAGATGGAAAAAATTTATTAGAGTTTCAAGTTGGTGCAAAAATACTTGCGGAAAAATTAAATTTAAAAGTACAACCTGTTGTGATTGCTAATACAAAACATGTATTTAATTCAGAAGATACAACTTCCAATAGAGACAATATATCTGTTATGTATTTAAATTCTATTGATCCAAAATCAGATAGAAATTGGTTTGAAACTATGAAAAATAATATGCAAATAAGATTAAAAGATGAGTTGGCAAACTATAATAGCCATAGGTAGTGGCGGCTTCATAGGAGCTGTAGGGCGTGCTTATTTAAGTGGGCTTATTGATCGTAACATGGCTCATGAACTCTCTTTTGGTACACTTGGAGTTAATATTATAGGCAGTCTGGTTTTAGGTATTTTACTTGCATTTTTTACATATACTGAACTATTTTCAACTCCAATGAAATTTTTTTTATCTACAGGCATGATGGGTGCTTTAACAACTTATTCAACATTTGCAATAGAGACTTTTTGGTTACTAAATAGCGGTAGCTTTGTTTTAGGTTTAATAAATATTGTTTTAAATGTAATACTAGCTATTGTATCTGCTGGAGCAGGCTTTAAGGCTATGGAGTATTTTTTTAAAGCTTTTTTATAAAAACATTTTATTTTGTTATTGACTTAAATTAGTCTACATGTTAATGATTAACATCTAAATATTCAAAATATTGAACAATGTTTGCACTATTAAAAGCCTTATTGTACATGTGGAGTTCTTGCCATGTTACACCATCTAGCAAGTCAGTATGAGATGGCTTTAATTTAGTTCTAATATGCTCTAAAAATTGTTTTATTTTTCTTATAAAAAAACTAAATTGAGCGGCCGTAAGATTATCTAAAATATCTATGACATTAAGATAATTAGCAACTCTTTTCTCGCTACCATCATTAAGTTCTATTGACCAAATTTTTAAAGCAAATTCATGTCTATACTCTACATTTTGTCTATTGGCATAGGCAAATACTCTTAACTCTTTTTTAAAGTTATTTTTATTTATGCAATCACATGTATCATTAAAAAACATAAAAACTGACACAAGAAATATATCTTCTACTAATATAAACTTTGATTTCAACTCTTCAAGTGTAAGCTCTTCAACAACTAACTGTTCTCTTAGATAATTAAGATGTTCAACTCTCCAATTGGATGTATCTTGCTTAACTCTTTTTTGCCACTCTATTAGTGTTGGTCTTGGAATTAAAAATCTATTTACTAATTTTTTGTATGAAAAACGCATATCAATCTCCAAAATAAACTAAATAATTATATCATATATTATTATCATTTGCATTGTTTTGCTCTTTTTGTTTCATTTTCATTTTATCTTTTGCAAGTTTTCTCATGTCTTCTGTAGTATCTAACTCATCCATAATTTCAAGCCCTAAAAGAGTCTCTATGCAATCTTCAAGAGTTAGTATGCCCTCTGTTTGACCATAGCTATCTGTTACCACAAACATGTGCTCTTTTCTCTTTATGAACATGTCTAAAGCATAAGAGATCGGTATATTTTCATTGATAGAGAAAATAGGTAAGATTAAATCTTCAATATTTGCCATTCTATCTTCAATAGCAAGTCTAAAAATCTTTTTACTAAATACAACTCCTATAATATTGTCTATAGTACCCTTATAAATAGGAATCCGTGAAAACTTCATAACTCCTTCTGTTTTTAATATATCCGATATTTTAGTATTTTCTTCTAAAGCAAAAATAACACTTCTTGGAGTTAAAATCTCTTTTATTTTATTTTTACTTAAGCTTAAAACATTTTCAATAACATCTGACTCTTTCTCATCAATATGCCCACCATCTTCAACTAAGAGTGCGGTTTCTAGCAACTCTTCTCTAGTAATTCCAATATTGGAACTCTTTTTTGATATTATTTTTGTAACAAAAAGAGATATTTTAATAAGCGGATAAGTTATAAAAATAAAAACCTTAATAATGTATCCGCTAACATGTGCTAGTTCTTTGTAGTATTGTGCGCCTATTGTTTTAGGAATAATTTCAGAAAAAAATAGAATCATTAGAGTCAATACAGCAGATATATAAAACATGTACTCTATTCCAAACAGTCTTGAAGCCTCTGCACCAATTCCCGCAGCACCTAAAGTGTGTGCTATAGTATTTAAAATAAGAATAGAAGCTATAGATTCATTCATATTTAATTTTAACTTTTCAAGCAACTTTCCTACTACTTCATTATCTTTTTTTATAACATTAATGTGCGACATGTTTAAAGATAGAAGTACAGACTCCACAATAGAACAAAGAAATGAGACACCAATAGCTATTGCTAAATATATAAAAAGTAGTGTCATTGAATTTGACCTAATATTTGTTTTTTTTGTTTATGCGGCAACTCTTTTAATTTAATTAAAAAAGACCGCTGTTTCGACGAAGAATCAGACATGGTATTTATTTAAAAACTCCTTATTTTGTGTTATTAAACCTCTCTTTTGAAGGTTACTTATAACTTTTTGATCACAATTAGTATCTTTTGGCCACTCTCTAGTATACCCGTCTATTGTAGACTTATTGGTCGCATCTATACCGATATACTCACTTTGTAAATATATATCACGAAGAGCATCTATATTGTTTACCACTCTCCAAATAAGCATGTATATATTGTTTAAATTATTTGAGTCTTCATCTACAAAAATTAGTAGTTTTGTATGTTTTTTAATAGGCTTTAATTTTTCATAAAGCTCACTTATTGGTTTTATTTTATTCACTCCAAGAACCACTAAAGGAGTTTGAGTATTAGTTTTGTACTGCTTTATAGACTTAACATCAAAAACTAATTCTGTAATTTTAAGATAAAGTTTTTCATCACTCAATATATTTTTATTGCATTGTATTATATTATCGCTTGTGCAATCAACTCCTAACTTGCCACCATAACAAGCATTTGGACTTGCATGGTCGAGCGCATCACATACGCCTTCACTTATAAGTATATTTTCAACACTAATACGATCAAGAATATAACTACTCAATTCATCATAATTTGTAAGTTCTGGTGCATTTTCTCCAACAAAAAAAGCATGCTTTACAAAACTCATCTGCCCTACTCCCCAAAATGCATGCATAAACTGTTTTGCATGTCCCGGATACATAGTTTTCATTTTTGCTAAAATAAGGTTATGAAATACTCCATTTTCGGGCATGTTGTAATCTATTAAATCAGGTGTAGTTGTTTTAAGAAGTGGCAAAAAAACTCTTTCAGTTGCCCAAGCCATGTATTTATCTTCTAAAGGTGGTTTACCGACTACTGTAGCTTGATATACAGGTTTGTTTTTTGTAGTTATGCAAGTTATATCCATTACAGGATACTCATCTTTGAGTGTATAGTAGCCTGTATGATCTCCAAAAGGACCCTCAATTTCCATCTTTGCTGGGTCCACAAAACCCTCTATTACTATATCGGCATCTTCTGGTATATATATCTCATTCGTAAGAGACTTAACAAGATTAGCACCCTTTTTGCGAATAAGCCCATAAAGAAGAAGCTCAAACATGCCATTTGGCATAGGAGCTTGTCCGCACCAAATATAAAGAGGGTCCCCACCAATAGCAACACTAACAGGCATCTTTTTACCAACTTTTTTGTACTCATTAAAAAAATGTGCCCCGTCTTTGTGTATTTGCCAGTGCATGCCTAGTCGCTTATTGTCATATACTTGCAGTCTATACATGCCAACATTTTGTTTAGTTCCATCAAGACTTTGAGTATAAACATGTCCCATTGTAATAAACGGGCCACCATCTTCACTCCAAGTTGTTAGAATTGGAAACTCATTTAAATCTACATTTTTTTGAACTATATTTTGACAGCTACCTTTTTTATTTAGTCTCTTGGGAAATATATTTTTAAAAGAGAAAAGTTTACCAAGCATACTAATTTTATCTATTAAACCAGAAGGTGGTTTTGCATGTAAAAGAGTCTCAATTTCATTAGCTATTGTTTCTGGATGTCTTTTAAAAATAAGTTCGGTTGCTTTATAAGAACCAAATACATTCATTAAAACAGGAATATTAAATTTTTTATTCAATCTTTTAGATACTGGATTTGTAAACAAAAGAGCCTTAGAATCCTCTTTTTTTATCTCAACATAAGCTATATGAGGAATTTCTAAATCAATATCAAGCTCTTCATTTATGATACGTAAAAGATTTTTCTCTTTTAACTCTTTTATTGTTTTCTCCATTAAAATACCTCTCTCATTGCTATATGTTCGGCTTTTTTTAGTAACTCTTTTGCCCCACATTTGATAAAAAAATTTGCTAACTCCTCGCCTTTTGTCTTGTACTCATCTTTGCTACATGTAAGCTTTTTATAAATAACTTCATCGCCATCGGGAAGACCTACCAAAGCTTGTACATGTATACTTTGTCCATCAAGTTTTGCATTAATTCCAATTGGAACTTGGCAACCGCCTTCAAGAACACGAACAAATTCACGCTCTATTGTTGTTTCTATTGTTGCTTTTTCATCTCTTAGTGCTTCTACAATATGTGCAATTTCTGGAGAATCTATTATTTCGATACCAAGTGCGGCTTGTCCCATTGCGGGTATCATAAACTCTTCACTAATGGGTGTAAAATATTTCACCTCTTTTTGAAGTCCAAGTCTTTTTATGCCTGAACTTGCTAAAATAATTGCATCGTATTGATTGTTTTTTAATTTTCTAATGCGAGTATTTACATTACCTCGAAGATTTTTTATAGTTAAATCTGGTCGGATTCTCAATATCTGCATTCTTCGTCTTAGGCTCGTTGTCCCTACTATTGCTTTTTGAGGAAGTTCATCTATAGAGTTATACTTTTCAGATAATAGCGCATCTCTTGGGTCATGGCGTTTTGTAATAATAGCAAGCTTTAAACCATTAGGTAACTCCATTGGCACATCTTTAAGGCTATGGACTGCTATATGAGATTCTCCCTCAAGCATAGACATTTCCAACTCTTTTGTAAATAGCCCTTTTCCGCCTATTTTAGCCAGTGGGGTATCTAAAATCTGGTCGCCTCTTGAGGTCATTGAGTTTATAGTAACTTCTAATTTAGGGTGTATCTCTTGCAAGCGTGTCTGAATATGCCTTGCTTGCCACATTGCTAATTTGCTCTCTCTTGTTGCTATGATTAATTTTCTCATTTTCTACTAAAATATTTTGTTTTTTGAATCAATCTTGTCATTTACAAATAACCTTGAAGTTTCATTTAAATCTAGCCTTAATCTTTTTTTTGAGTATGTCCTGTATTTCAAGAGATATTATACCGTTATTAGAATAAAAAAAGTAGGTGTACGCTACAATTTATTAGAAACAATGTATTGAAAAGATATTGAGTCGTATAGGTTAAAGCCTTTAAGTAAGTAGCAAAAAAGAACTTCGAGTAAAGGAAAGTCCGTTATTAAAAAGCTCTAAAATGTTAAAATCCTAGATGGTATCCTCAAAACTTTAAAACATGTTGAGTGAAGTGCTTGAATATAAATGATGTATGTATGCGTTCCTAAGCTGGAGCTTGGGAAGGAGAGAAAAAATATTTATTCTTTACAAACCATATAATTATATGTATAATAAGGAATATAAAAGGAGTTTTTATGCAAGCATTAAAATCAACATTTACATTACCTAAACAAATAGTTCAAGAGTTGGCTACATTTTCAGAAGAGTTGGGTGAGAAAAAAAGCCACATTGTTGCTGAAGCACTTAGTCAGTATTTTGATACTTTAGATTTACAAATAGCACTTAAACGCTCACAAGAAATACATGAGGGAAAAGTCTCTACGATTAGTTTAGAAGAAGTTAAAAAAGAGTTAGGTTTATGACAGACTATGTTTTAGAGTTTCATCCAAGTGCATTAAAAGAACTTAAAAAACTTGATAATCAAATTCAGAATTTTGTTATAATTTCTATTGAAATTTTTATAAACTCATATTCAGTAGAGTATGAAAACGAAATGGTAAAAAGTAGTAAAATTAAAAAGTTAAAAGGTAAATGGCAGGGCTTTTTTAGACTCAGACTTCGTAACTACCGTGTTATTTATGAAAAAATTGACAATAAACTTGTTATACATATAGTACGCATTGCTCATAGAAAGGAAGTATATTGATAATCCTAGATTTTGAAACAAATTCAACAAACAAACATGATGTTATAGAAGTAGCTACTACAAAGATAGAAATTGAAGATGGAGAGTATGTTGTAAAAGACAAGTTTCACCGTTATTATCTATCTCGTTACCCTGTAAACAGTTACTCATATGAAGTTCATAAGCTTACACCCAAGATGAATTTTATGCGTTCTCAAGCTGGAGCTTAGGAACGAGAGAAAAAGAGTATTTTAACGCTTAGTATGGTCGTCAATAACTTCAACATCAATTATTTCATCATCTTTCTTTTTTCTATATTGTGTTGTGTCATATATATCTATATCATCTTTTACATGTAGAATCTTTTTAGCAAACAGAGTTGCAAAAAAACTAAATTGCAAAAATAGACCTACTATGTCGCTAAAAAAACCTGGAACTATGAGCAAAAGTGCTCCTAAAAGTATAAATGCATTTAGTTTTTGAAACTCTTGCATGGAAATTGTTCTACTTTGCATCGCTTTTATACTTTGGGCTAATGTATTTCTAAAATTACCTAAAAGCATAAAACCAACTATGGCAGAAAAAATAATCTCTAAAAATGTAGCAAATGCACCTATGTATGAAGAGATATTAACACTTATTAGTACTTCTAAAAATAGATATATTAAAAAATAATTCAAGCTAATATCTCCCTTATTTTATTTTCAATTTTATCTACACTAAAAGATGTTTTCTCTAGCGTTTTTCTATTCACTAGCTCAACATTACCCTCTTTTAAGCCTTTTCCAACTATAAGAGCATAGGGAAAACCTATAAGTTCAAAATCTCTTATTTTTGAACCAAATCTCTCTTTTCTATCATCTAAAAGAACACTATAACCATCCTCTTTTAATGATTGATAAATACGATTACCAAATTCAAATTCATCACTATTTTTTATATTAGATATAATTATATCTAAATCAAACGGTGTAGTTTGTCTATTCCAAATGCACCCTTTTTCATCATGACTAGCTTCTACCATAACAGCTACTAATCTACTCACTCCGACACCATAGCACCCCATGTAAAAAGGTTTTGTTTTGCCATTTTCATCTAAAAAAGTCGCACCCATCTCTTTTGCATACTTCTGTCCTAATTGAAAAATATGCCCAACCTCTATACCTTTTGTTACTTCAAATTCTCCTCCACAATATGAACATCTATCACTATCGCTAACTTCAACTAGATCTCTATATCTACTTTCGTTAAAATTTAACATACTCATACCTATATTATGATACTCATACTCGTTTGCCCCACAAATTAAGTTTTTCTCATCTTTTAGCTCATTATCTATAAAGAAATTTATACTCTCATTAAGTCCAAATGGTCCACAATATCCAGCTATTAAGCCTATTTTTTTAATCTCTTCTTCATTTGCATTTATTAACTCTAATGCTCCACATGCATTTTGTGCTTTTGTCTCTTGTAGATTATCGTTACCTCTTAGAAAAAATATAACTACCTCTTCTTTGTCCACATAAATAGCTTTTTTTATAACTGCTTTAACTGTATAGAACTCATCAACTTTAAAAAATTTTGCCACATCTGTAATAGTATTGCAATTAGGTGTATGAAATTTTGCCATGTTAGCTTTTGGTATTTCAATTTGAGTTGTTTTTTTAGCACGAATAGACGCTTCTATATTAGCAGCATACTCACAATTTTTACATGTTATAATATCATCTTCACCATTATTGGCAAGAACCATAAACTCTTTACTTCCACTTCCTCCTATTGCTCCGCTATCTGCGCTCACAACTCTAAAATCAAGTCCTAATCTAGTAAAAATCTTTCTATATGTAGCCTCCATAAGATCAAACTCTTTTTGCATAGATTCTTCGTTTGCATGAAAACTATAACCATCTTTCATAATAAATTCACGACCTCTTAAAATACCATATCTAGGGCGTGCTTCATCTCTAAATTTTGTTGTAATTTGATAAAGATGCATAGGGAGTTGTTTGTAGCTATTTATTTTACCTCTAACCATGTCTACAACCACTTCTTCATGAGTTGGCCCTAAAACAAAATTATTGTTTTTTCTATCATTTAATCTTAAAAGCTCTTTACCAAAAACACTATATCTACCACTTTGTTTCCATAAATCTGCTGGAATCACAACACCCATTTTAATTTCACAAGCTCCAGTTTTGTCCATCTCATCTTTTACAATATCTCTTATATTGTCTAAAACCATCTTACCCATTGGTAAATAGTTATACAATCCGCTCCCATATTGCGATACAAAACCCGCTCTTACTAAATACTTATGGCTAGGTAACAATGCATCTTTGGGTGCTTCTTTTGTTGTTGGTGCAAAAAGGTTTGTAAATTTCATTTGTTATCTCCATTGTCTACATGTGTATTATGATACTCACACTTATATGCATGTATTTTTTTTATACTATTTTCATCTATTTCAAAAATTTTTTGTATTGACTTAACTATCAAATCTGATTCTGGTTTTTTTGCCAACTCTTTTAATTTTTTTGTTGGAGTATGCAAAAAAGAGTTAAAAGCGCAATGAAGTATTTTTTCTACCCTCTCTTCATATTCAGCGGGCAGGTACCCTTTTTTAACAGAACGCTTTATCTCTTTTTGTGAACACTCTTTTGCTTTACTTCTAAGCTCTTTTATGATTGGGTCAATGCTAAGAGTCTGTAGCCACTTAAAAAACTCTATAGTTGCATGTCTTACTATAGAGAATGCTTCTTTTGCTTGCTCCTCACGAAGTGAAAGATTTTTTACTACTATCTCTTTGAGGTCATCAACTGCATATACATTAACATCTTTTACTACACACTCTATATCACGAGGAACTGCTATATCGAACCAGTATCTTTTAAACTCTCTAGTCTCTACCATGTCTTCTGTAATAATAGAACATGATGCTCCTGTCGCAGAAAATAGTAGAGTATAAGTATTTAAGAGTTCTTTGAGATCTAAAAAAGGTTTAGCTGTTGCTTTTTTACCTAACTCTTGTGCTAACTTTTCTGCTTTTTCTAAACTTCTATTAACTACTATAACTTTTGCACCCGCTGTGATAAGATGTTTGCCTGCCAATGTACTCATCTCTCCCGCTCCAACTAGTATGGCAACCCTATCTTCTATACTTCCCAATATATCTTTAGCTTTGCTCACTGCTACACTAGATACAGAAATAGGATTTTTTGAGATCTCTGTATTTTCTCTTACCAAAGCAGCACATTTAAAAGCATGATGCATGGCACGACTAAGTTTTTGAGAACAAAACCCCTCATCAATAGAAAATTTAAAAGCATCTTTGAGTTGTCCTACTATTTGTGTTTCACCAATAACTAAGCTGTCCAAGGAGGACATAACAGAAAAAAGATGGTTTATTGCTCCATTATCTTCATATATATCTGCGCGACTTTCTAACTCACTTTGTTTTATGTTAGAGACATGTGAGAGTTCGTTTAATATGTACTCTATTGTCTTTGTGTAACTTTTAACACTTGTTATTATTTCAACTCTATTACATGTTGAAAGCAAAATAGACTCATTAATATACTTAAAAATTTTAAGTTTTTTCAAAAAATATCTTTTCTCTGTTTTGTCTAAAAATGATAATTTCTCTCTAATTTTTATGTCGGTATTTTTATGAGTAAAACTAACAATCAGATAGTGCATTAAAAATCCCTTATAATCATATCTGTAATTATCTTCTCTAGTTCTGGTAAATTTTCATCTTTAATAGCATTCAAGGCATCAACCCCAAGTTTTTTAGCATACTCTATAGACCTTGTAACTGCTCCTGTTGTTTTTAATTTTTCGTGCATCCAATTGCTTTCATCTATATTTAATGTTTTTCCAAAACATGAAAGTAGCTTTTTTTTATCATTTTTATTTAATTTTTCATACATGTACAAATATGGTAAAGTTGTTTTACCCTCTTTAAAATCACTAAAAGATGGTTTTCCTAAAATTTCACTAGAGTTTGTTACATCAAGCACATCATCAATAATTTGAAAAGCAAGTCCTAAATTTTTACCATAAAGTGCATATTTATCGCTATCTTTATTAGCAAGAAGTGCGGCACTACATGCTGATGCTTCAATAAGCGAAGCTGTTTTTTTATAAATCATATCAAAATAAACATCTTGACTTGAATTAAAAGCAGTTGCTAATTTAACATCTAAAAGTTCACCAATTGAGAGTTTAACAACACTATTAGCAACATTTCGTGCTACTTCGCAAGGTAAGTGTGTTAATTCTACAAAGCCTTTTGAATACAAAATGTCGCCTAACATAATAGCGGTCATATTGCCAAATGCATGGTTTATAGATAAAATACCTCTTCTTGTGCTTGCTTTATCTATAACATCATCATGAAGTAGACTAGCTGTGTGAATAAGCTCGACTACACTAGCTAACTCTACTGCTTTTTTAGTTTCACCTGCTATTTTTAAAATTAACTTTGCCCTAAGCCTTTTACCTTTAGGAATTTTATCATATAGTTTTAAACTTCTTGAATCCCCAATATCTTCAATATGTTTTCTCATTAATTTTTCTACATGTTCATGCAACTTAAAATCCACCTCTTTTTTCAAAATTCTACTAAAATTCTATTTTTATTATCTTTTATAAATATATCAAACTCTACTTCTTGTTTGTTTCCATCTATATTAGACAACACCAAGACAAGATAAGTCTTATCTTCTATTCTATTGCCCCTATCAGGTAAAATGTTAAATTTTACTCTATCTAATGATCTCTTGTTGTATAAAATATATTGATGAGGATAACCTTTATGATTCAATAAAATTGTTACTCTATCTTCAACAATAGTAGTCCAGCTAAAAAAAAGAGTACTCGAACTCATCTCTTCGGGTTTTATCTCATGAAATTTTATATCTATTATTTCATCTTTTTTGAGAGTATATCTATGTGTATGTGTCCAGTTAGATTTTTCTATGCCAAATAGACTACCAAAAAGCAGTAAAAATATAAGTAAAAATCTACTCATTTTGAGTTACTATGTCTCCAGCGGTAGATATAAAAAAATCCATTTTAGATAAATGTATCTCATCTTGTTTTATTGCTTTTATACTGTTTATTTCTAGCTCTATATCAATGTTTTTCTCAAGTGCCAATTTGTTTAAAATAATCTCCATAGCAACATGTCTCTCAACATGTTTCTCTAAAACATCTTCTACTAAGTTCTTGTTTGCATTAAAAATAATATCAAAAAACTTACTTCTAGGGCTACCTATAAAAAAATCATCTTCATCTTCATGTAACATGTCAGTCCTTATTATCAAGATATAAGTATAGCACAATAGTTTAAAAATAAAATCCTAATATGGCATTGAATTTTTTTAGAGTTATGCTAAATTAAATAGGTAAAATTTATGAGCATAGATAAAAATCTTCAATATAGGAATAAACATGGGTACTTCTAAAAATGTTTTAGGCTTAGATATAGGTTCAAATAGTATAGGTTTTTCACTTTTAAAATTAAGTGAAGAAAATAATGAGATGACTTTTGAAAATTTGACTTCAAATAGTATAGTTTTTACAGAGCCATTTTCTGCAAAAGAAAGACGCGATGCAAGAAGTTCAAGACGAAGTAACGAACGAAAAAGTAATAGAAACAGAAATGTTAGAAATATATTTATTGATTTCAATATTGCAGATAAAAGTTTTTTAACAGATACTACAAATTACTTAAATAATTTTAAACTAGCAGAAAATGATGTCTATAACATACGAAAAAAAGCAATATTTGGCACAAAGCTTACAAAAAAAGAGTTTATATTAGCTACATATTCTATATTGACAAATAGAGGATATTGCAATATGTTTTCAATTTCAGATGAAGATAGTGTTGTAAATGAAGCAGTCATGAAAAACAGCCATGAATACTCAAAAAATAACTACAAATTACCATCTATGGTTTTGACCAAACGCAGAGAGAATTTTAAAGATACTTATCACAATTTTCCTATTCGTAACAAAAAAGATGATTATCATAACTCGCTAAATAGAGACATGCATGTAGAAGAGTTTGAAAAAGTTGTATTATCGCAAGCTAACAATAAAGATATATTTAAAAGTGCTGAAGATTGTGAAAATTTTATATCTAAAATAATAGATAGCAAATATAGTGCTTTTTATCAAAGACCAATAAAGAGTTTTGAAAATATGGTTGAGTTTTGTTCTTTTTATGATAAATTTAACCCTAACGGTTCTTACAAAAAAACACCATTATCAAATGTTAAAAACATAGAATTAACATTAAGACAAAACATTGATAACAATGAGTGCATAGATGAAAAAACAGGAGAAATTAAAACTTTAAATATAGATGAAATAGATAAAATTATTGATTTTTGGGTAAATAGACCCTCTTCAAAAGAGATAAATGCAACAAATATTTTTAAATCTGCTGGTTTAAAAAATATAAAATTAAATATAGGCAAAAAATCAAGTCAAGTAATTTTAAATATTCAAGCACATAAAAATATATTAGAAGTTTTAAATAAATATAAGATAGATTTTCAAGATACTCAAAATGAGTTTTATAATGAGTTGTTGTTAGTGTTGTACTATTTCAAAAATATCGGCTCAAGAGTTGAGCAGATAAACCATATTATAAATAAGCATAATTTAAATATAAAAAATAATTTTACAGATGAATTAGCAAAACTACAAGATATGAGTGGTTTTGCATCTTTCTCTTTAGAGTTTACATGTGAAGTCTTAGATATAATGAAAAATGAAAAGAAAATTCATAGTGAAGCATTAGAGAGTATAGGCTACAATCACAAATATTTAAATATGCCAGCTTATAGTTATCTTCCGCCTTTAAATCCAAACAAAAAAGATATAGAATGGCTAGAAGAGAATGACAAATATTTTGATAAAAAACACCTATTTTACCAACCTATGGTGTCGCCAAAAGTAAAAAGAGTTATTTCTATTTTAAGAAAACTTATCAATAAGATAATTAAAGAGCATGGCAAAATTGATGAGATAAGAATAGAGACCACAAAAGAGATGAACTCTAAAAATGAGAAAGAAAAAATTATTAAAAATCAAAATAAACATAAAGACAAAAACAGTGAAGCAAAAAAATTTTTAATAAATCATGAATTAAAAGAATCTAAAAAAAATATCGATAAAGCAAAACTTTGGAAAGAGCAAGGTTCTAAATGTTTGTATTCTGGTGAATATATTACTAAAGATGATGCTTTTGACGAAGACGAGACAGAGGTAGAGCATTTTATACCAAGATCAGTAATATGGATAAACTCCTATAAAAATAAAATATTAGTAAAGAAAAAATATAATCGAAACAAGAGTTCTTTGCATCCCGTTGAGTACTTAAAATCTATAGGAGAGTGGGCAAATTTTCAAGGAAGAGTGCAAGAAGTATATATGGATTTAAATAAAAAAGATTGGTTAACAAAAGAAGATAGCATAAATAGTGTTATGAAAAAAGAACACTGGCAAAAAAGTTACTTAAACGACACAAGATCAGCTATAAGAACTATACAAAAGTACCTAAATCATTATCTGTATCCAAATAAAAATGCTCACAACAAAGGCGGTAAAAACCATATATTTTGTGTCTCTGGTCGTGCTGTTAATGAACTAAAATACATGTGGGGAATCCACAAAATTATGCCAAAAAATAAAGATAATAATAAAGACAGAAATACAAA
The DNA here is from genome assembly GCA_016735235.1 of Sulfurospirillum sp. Taxonomy (GTDB): domain Bacteria; phylum Campylobacterota; class Campylobacteria; order Campylobacterales; family Sulfurospirillaceae; genus Sulfurospirillum_A. Next base: position 21,902 of record JAERRW010000088.1, read on the forward strand.
CTATCATCACACTTTAGATGCTTTTGTGGTTGCTCTTTGTTCAAGTAGTTCTATAACCGCACTTCATAGTTATTTTAAGGACAAAGAGAATAAATTTAAAATAAAAGCTTTAAACGAAAAAATTAACACTAAGCAAATACAGTCTAAAGATGGTGTTGGTGTAGTGAAGTATTTAAAACAATTGGTTGAAAAATATGAAAAAAATGAATTACATGTATGTCCGTACAATAAAAGAAAAACAAATATAAAAGGTTTTAAAGATAGCAATCTAAAACTCTATATAACAGAAAATGCAGATTCAAATGAAATGCTAGCAGAGATAGAAAAAGTTAGTATAGATAAAAGTATTTTAAATAAAATTGTTAATGGTTTTCCAAAGCCTAAAAGCGACAAAGAGGTATTGGATTATATTAAAAATATACAAAATAGACTGGACACTAAAAAACAAAAAAAGATCATATGTGCTATAGAAATCTATGCAAATAAGTTAATTGATTCAAGAAGTAAGATAAATGTTATAGAAAAAGAGATAAAAAAATTGAGCATAACTCTCAAAAAAAGTGTTCAGCATAAAGAGCATGATGCTAAAGTAAAAGAATCTATTAAGCTAAATGAAAAGCAAAATAAAATATTAACAAAAGAGTTGCAAGAGATAAAATGTAGTTTTTCTATAAAAAACAATAAAAGGCAGATTGTAAAATGCTTAAGACTTAAAAAAATAAAAATAGAAAAAACAAAAGCAGATGTAATTATATTTAAAGATAGAGTTGAAAGGTTGTCTATATTTAACTTTAAAAAAGCATTATCCGATAAAGAACCATTTGTGATTAAGATGAATGAATCAACTCTCAATGTAAAGTTATTCAATACCAAAAATAGAGGTCAAGCAGTAGGATTAAACTACTTTAGTTCAATATCAAATGATATAAAGATAAAAATAAACAATAAATTTACAGAAGAATTAAAAAACAAAAAATGTGATTTAGTTTTATATAAAAATGACATTATAAAAGTAGATAATCCAATAAAATGCAAAAAAGAGTATTATGTTTTTAATGGAGGTGGTAATGTTTCAGGTGGAAACAATAAGTTATCAATAAAAAATATAAATATTAATAGTTTTGCAAAAATAAACAAAAAAGGTGAGGCTGAAGAGAAAAAAGAAGATAGAATTACTCCCAATAAAGCAGCTATTGTCTCAATAGTAAAAATAGATTTTTTTGGTAATATTATAGAGAGTTAAGCTAAATGAAATATAAAAATGATTATAATTTAACTATTCTAAATATATCAAATGGGGATTTGAAAATTTGGTTAAAGCAAGAGGTGTTTTCCCGAGCCTCACAAGGTTTATCCTTAAATTCGGGATTTTCTAGTGTCTTTTAAACAAATTTTTATCAAAACTAAATCTTATCTAAGTTATAAAAACAACTCAATGAGTGTGAAAAATGAATTTACAGAAACTTTAGTATCTCTTGACGATATAGATATTGTGTTAGTTGAAAACCAGCAAACAACAATAACATCAGCACTACTATCTAATATGGCAAAAGTAAATATATCTGTCATTTTTGTAGATAACAAATACCATCCATCGGCAATTTCAATGGGATTATATAAAAATAGTCGAACAGCTAAAATACAAAAAGCTCAAATAGTTACAAAAAAACCTCAACTAAATAGGCTTTGGCAAAATATCATCTATAGTAAAATTTTAAATCAAGCAGATATATTAAAAAGAGTTAAAGATGGAGATTATTTATACTCATTGCTTAAAAGAGTAACCTCAGGAGATAAAAAAAATATTGAAGCATTAGCTGCATCGTATTACTTTAGAAAACTATTTGGAGAAGATTTTTATAGAAATAATTCAAAAGACAATAGAAATATAGCTTTAAATTATGGCTATAGTATCATAAGAAGTTCTATAGCAAGACATATCATTGCTTATGGTTTAAATCCATCTTTTGGAATATGGCACAGCAGTGAATTAAACTCTTTTAACTTAGCTGACGACTTCATAGAACCATTTAGACCTATAGTAGATTACTATGTTTTAAACAACATAAGTAAAGAAAATCCAATATCTTCGCAAAATAAACAAGAGTTAGTAGGGTTGCTTTATTGTAAAGTTATAAATAGTCAAAATCAACAAACTTTAGTCAATGAGGCTATCAAAAACCTTGTGGCTTCATATCAATCTTTTTGCTTAAAAAAAAGAGATGATATTGAGTTGTTTGTATTAATAAAATGAGAAGCACAATTAGTGCAATAAGTGGGAATAGAAAAATGGTTTTATTTGTTATGTTCGATATGCCAACAGAGACTAAAAAAGACTTAATAAAATATCGCAACTTTAGAAAAAAGCTTTTTGAATTGGGCTTTATAATGTTTCAGTACTCTATATACATAAGATTTTGTAGAAGTCTTGTAGTAGCACAAAAATATGAGAAAAAAATAGAGCTATCTGCATTGTCATTAAATGGTTCAATAAGAATCATAAAAATAACAGAAAAACAATACTTAAATATGAAAACAATAGAAAATTATCGTGAAAAACCAGAAAAAAAAATATCAGAACAGATACAAACAGTAATGGTTTTTTAAAACAAATAGTCCTCTTAAGCCCTTGTTTTAAAGGAATTTAAGAGTTCTATTATATCAACTGGGGACTTGAAAGTAGGTTAAAGCCACTAGATAGCTATGATAATCCTCTTTTTGATTATATCAACTGGGGACTTGAAAGTAGGTTAAAGCTTTACTCCTGTAGAAAAAAAACCTAACTAATTATATCAACTGGGGACTTGAAAGTAGGTTAAAGCACTACTGATATGTCTTTTATGTTTAATAATATTATATCAACTGGGGACTTGAAAGTAGGTTAAAGCCTAGTTGATGGAATGTCAGGATTATTAAAATTATATCAACTGGGGACTTGAAAGTAGGTTAAAGCTACTACGACCAAGAACGACAATTAACGATGATTATATCAACTGGGGACTTGAAAGTAGGTTAAAGCCTACGCTTATGGATTCACTTTGATTTGCAATTATATCAACTGGGGACTTGAAAGTAGGTTAAAGCATCATATTCGTTTGGAACATTAATGACTTTATTATATCAACTGGGGACTTGAAAGTAGGTTAAAGCTAAAATTTACTGCTCCATGTGAAGTAGATTATTATATCAACTGGGGACTTGAAAGTAGGTTAAAGCCGCTGTGGCTCTGCATGCTCTATGTCATTATTATATCAACTGGGGACTTGAAAGTAGGTTAAAGCGCACCAGATAGACGATAAAACTCTAATTAATTATATCAACTGGGGACTTGAAAGTAGGTTAAAGCGAAAAAGATATATCGATTATAATAAAAAAATTATATCAACTGGGGACTTGAAAGTAGGTTAAAGCTATAGTTTTTACTACGACCAAAAAGGGCTAATTATATCAACTGGGGACTTGAAAGTAGGTTAAAGCAGAAGAGGCTAGATTAAAAGCAGAAGAAGATTATATCAACTGGGGACTTGAAAGTAGGTTAAAGCATGGTAAATGAGGAAACAGGTACAAGAACATTATATCAACTGGGGACTTGAAAGTAGGTTAAAACACGAAAGAGATAATCCTAATTATGTGGGTATCATAGTTTTTGTATTTTATACATGTAAGAGTTTTAACATGTTTAGATAGTTTCTTTCAAGTTGCCTTTTCTTTGCAAGAGTATTATGTTGTTACTTTTTTTACATCATCATTTATGTGAAAACTTGCAAGTGCTAAATGGTGCGAATAGTTTTTGTATTCTAGATACAATATTTTAAAGTTTTCTAGTTTTTTTGTAACTAATTTTACAATATCTTTTGAGTGTGCTTTATATTTTGTCTCTATTATTGCTACATCTTTACTGTTTATTAAAACCATGTCGAACTCATCTTCAATGCCAAATCTTTTGCAGTATTTATTGTATAATGCCTCTAAAATCTAAGGTGCCAATCCAGTAAGATTAAAACAAGGTAAATAATGTTTAATAATAAAAATATACTAATAACAGGTGGAACAGGAAGTTTTGGAAAGAAATATACAGAGATAATCTTATCAAAGTATAAGCCAAATAAGATTATTATTTTTAGCAGAGATGAATTAAAACAATATGAAATGGAACAAACTTTTAACGATGGGTGCATGAGATATTTTATAGGAGATGTAAGAGACGCAGAAAGATTAGAAGAAGCAATGAGTGGCGTAGATTATGTAATTCATGCAGCAGCATTAAAACATGTACCTGTTGCGGAATATAACCCAATGGAGTGCATTAAAACAAACATTAATGGTGCTGAAAATGTTATAAAAGCAGCCATTAAAAATAGAGTAGAGAAAGTAATTGCACTTTCAACAGATAAAGCATCTGGACCTATAAACTTATATGGTGCTACAAAACTTGTATCTGATAAGTTGTTTGTAGCTGCAAATAATGTCGTAGGAGATAAAAGAACCAGATTTGCAGTTGCAAGATATGGAAATGTAGTAGGAAGTCGTGGTTCGGTTGTGCCATTTTTTAAAAAACTTATTGATGATGGAGAAAAAGAGATTCCTATTACTGATACTAAAATGACTAGATTTTTAATTACTCTAGAAGATGGAGTGAAGTTTGTTTTAGATAATTTTAAAAGAATGCATGGTGGAGAGATATTTATACCTAAAATACCATCTATGAAAATAACTGAACTAGCTCTCTCTTTAGCCCCTAAGCTACCGCATAAAATTATAGGTATTAGACCTGGTGAAAAACTACATGAAGTTATGATAACAGCTGATGATAGTGTTGTAGAGTTTGATACATATTATGTCATTAAACCAACAATTCAATTCAATCATGCAGTAAGTTATATTTCAAATGCACTAGATAAAGATGGAACAGATATAGGAGTAGGTTTTGAATATAACTCTTTTAAAAATACCAAATGGCTTACTAGTGATGAATTTTTGGACATGGTTGAAAAATTATAATA
>JAERRW010000016.1 GCA_016735235.1 Sulfurospirillum sp.
TTAAATGTAGAACTTTACAAGCCTGAGTGATATTGATAGAAAAATCAATCACTATATGTTTTATACTATCTCTTTTATCATCAGGCTTTAGAGCTTTTTTTCAATTATATCTTTTAGTGCTACATTTAGAATATTATATCAAAAAAATAAATCTTTAAAAAAGATATTTTAATCCAAACTCATAGTTTGCAAAACTCTTAGAACTCTCTATTTGTTCAAGATTAAAATATAATGTATAGTTTTTATGTATAAAAATATTTTGTTGCAATATGTATTTATCGTAAATATGATTGTTGTTTATATAATATGGCTCAAAATATACTAAGCTTTTCATATTTAATAGTTCGTATATCATTACCCCTATTTGCGGGTTAAAAAATACATGAGTCTTATCTTTGCTATTGTAACCGATACCGCCATTAAAGATAGTATAAATGTTTATATCGTTGAAAAGCAGAAAATCAACTCCAATGCCACCATCTATTTTCAATGTATCCGCATACTTCATATTTTCAGTGTACTCTTTTTTTGCTGCTAGTTCAAACTGATATGATAAATCATGCGTCAAGCTACTATAAGGCATGTATGACTTCATTCCATAAAGGGTAAACTCATCTAACTCTATATTTGTATCATTAATTAAAACAGACAAATAAGCAATTTTTAATTCACTCTCTCCAAAATACTCACGGTTATAATCATTCAAGTTATGCGAAGCTGGTAAAAAAGATAATTTCATATAATCTTCATTATCTCTTTTTGTATAACCTAACTCTATCTGTCTTTCGTTAGGGATATTTTTAGGTGATTTGTATTGTGATATATCATAAATCATTTTGTCAAAATTTTTAGTTGCATTTACTTCATTATTGGTATCTTCAAGCATTTTTATTAGCCAAGTATCACTAGGAAGTAGTTGAGTATTTTTTATCAAATCATACTTATATAAAAATTTTACATTATCAAGTGGTGTTATCCATATTTTTTTATCTTCGTAAATTTTTGGATTAGCAAGAGATAGCATATTGTAAATAACTGTAGCACAATTGTAACTTGTAAAATAATACTTCATCTTAATATCTTTGAGCTCCCAAGCATGATAGTAGATTAGATTTTTTCTGTATTCGGATAGAGAGAGTTGATATTCCCATACATTCCGATTCTCTTTTTTTAAATAATTATCTTTTATTTTTTTGTATGGCTGAAGAGCGAACATGCCTTTCATGCCTGAAATAGTGTTTTGATAGATCAATGTTAGAGGATTTGCACTCTCTATAATAGTATAAAATGTTATAGCATGTGCAACTTCTCTATCTGTAGAATTTTTGCCACTAAACTTTAAGAAAGTATGCCCCATCATACTTGAGGGATTTTTCACATTTTCAGATACATATATTAAAGAGATTTTATCAGCAGGTGCTTTTTGTTCATAGGTGTATAAATCTTGACATTTAACTTGTGGAAAATCATCTTTGCTTATGTTTAATTCGTGAGTTATGAAAAGAAACCTTGCAGGAAATTTGCATTGAGCATGTTTATTTGTATTTTGATAATGGCTTGGTAAATCATAAAGAGCTTTTATGGTAAATATAAGCTCATTTTCTAATGAAAGATCTTTACTTGCTAAAAACTTTTTATCAGTCACTTTAAAACTATTATCGTAATGCAACAATGCCTTCCACTCATTTTTTTCAAAAAGCTTATTTTGTAATGCTAAATTTACTGTATCCTCTTGCGAAGAATACAATAAAATTGGTATGAAGATAAAAAGAAAAAATCTTTTTATTATTATTTCTCATGAACAGTTACGGCATCATCATAAGTCCACATAGCACCTGAAGCTAAATCTATTGTACTTGAAAGAACCGTACCAGCTGGAAAACCTAAAATATTTACCCAGAACCAACCATTAACATCTTTTTTAATTATTCTTTCCTCAAAGTCGTTATCTTGACTTCTTATAATAATATTTTTATTTATTTTTTTTACAGAAACTGTTCCTGGTATAGTAAGATACTGAGGAGAAGAACCATCTGTGTAGCTTATTTTTGCTTTCATTCGCTTAGTAGAATCACTGCTAATACTAATATTCTGTTTTCCAGCACCTCCAAAAATAGTTGCACACCCACTAAACATTATAGCACTTACTAATGTTAGTGCAATCAATAATTTTTTTCTCATAATTCAACTCCAGTATTTAATTTTAACGATCTCAATTAAGCAACATTTTACCCAACTAAACTTAATATTTCGCAAAAACTCAATTGTTAATATGTCGATTTACGCCTTGTTATATAAACGAATGCAAGCTATGAAGCTTGTGAGTGGAATTATACTGCCCACAAAATTCAAAACAACTTTTCAACTAAATTAATTCCACCTCTTGACTACAACTTCACCCAACATGTTTTAAATATTTAAGATTGTTTAGTCCCCCTTTTCTTATAGATTCGGTTATATAATTTAAAAGGAGTTAATTTATGTCAATTATTTTATACACATGTGCCAAGACAACATCAAAAATTGAGAAGAGATATTTAACTCTAAAGAGAGTTTAATTATACTAGCAAAAAAATATAAATAGAGGAGTAGCTATGCAACGATTGATACTTATACTGTTTTTTTCACTACTATTTATTGGATGCAGTACACATGTTAAAAAGAAATATCATGAAAAGCACTACCAAACTATTCTATGCACTAAGCTTAATGGAGAGATGGAGTATGTACTCAAAGATAGAACACGGGTTGACTGTTTAACAGATGAATATGCCATAGAGGTTGATTTTGCAAAGAAGTGGGCTGAAGGTATCGGTCAATCACTTTACTATGCTCACATGACAAACAAAAAACCTGCTGTTGGTTTTATTATGAATACTAAAAAAGACAAACGATATCTTAAGCGTCTCAATACTATTGCCAAAGAGTATGGAATCAAGATATTTATTATAGAGAAGGAAGACTAAATGCATAATTTGAGTGTTGAAAAAGAAGAGTATCCCAAGTTGCTTAATCTAAAAGATGGTCATTTGGTAAGATGTCCTAAAATTGGAGAGTTTTAGTTTTATGGATTATGAATCAATATTAAAAGAGGTATATAGTGAAGTAAAACCTTTTTTAAATAAAGGAAAAGTAGCAAATTATATTCCAGCTCTAAGCAAAGTAAATCCAAACAAATTTTCTATGAGTCTACAGCTTTTTAATGGAACTTCTTATCATATTGGCAATACTAATGAAAAGTTTTCAATTCAAAGCATTTCAAAAGTTTTTACTTTTACTTTAGCTATACATCTATATGGTAAAGAGTTATATAAATATGTCGGACATGAACCATCGGGAAACTCTTTTAATTCTCTTGTTCAGCTTGAGTATGAAAATGGAATTCCAAGAAATCCTTTTATAAATGCAGGGGCTATTGTTATGACTGATTTATTGATGAATAAATATAAAGATAAAACTTTTTTACAAATCATTAATTTTATTAAATCTGTTAGTGATAATAAAAATATAACTTATGATAAAAAAGTAGTTCAGTCAGAAAAAGAGTATGGGTATAGAAATTTGGCATTAGTTAGCATGATGAAAAATTTTAAAAATATTAATAATGATATTTTTGAGGTTTTAGATAACTACTTTAAACATTGTTCAATTTCAATGAATACAAAAGAACTTAGTCGAGCAATGCTTTTTTTGGCAAACAACGGCAAAGACCCTCTTTCATGCAAGGAGTTTATAACTTCTTCTCAATCAAAAAGAATAAATTCTTTAATGCTTACATGTGGTCACTACGATGCATCTGGAGATTTTGCTTTTAAAGTCGGCTTACCTGGAAAAAGTGGCGTTGGAGGTGGTATAGTTGCGATAGTTCCAAATGTAATGTCTATTTGTGTTTACTCCCCTAGATTAAATAAAAAAGGTAATTCGTTTGCGGGAACAAAAGCATTGGAGTTTTTTACAACTAAAACAGGTTTGTCTATTTTTTAAAGCTACTTGCTACTAGAAATATCATATCCAAAAATTATCTCTTTCTTCTCATCCGCATCTAATTTAAAATTCCAAATAGTTTTTCCTTCTGCATTTTGTTTATCAAATTTAGGTTGTGCTAAAGTTTTAACCTCTATATCGCTATTTTTTGATACAGGAACTCTTGCAATAAACTCAATGTTGGTAGTGTATGGTTTTTTATTTGTAAGTGTATATTTCCAATTTTGAGTTGATATATTTTTATCTCCAAAAAAAGTTTTTTGATCCAATGTTTTAATGAGTACTTTTTCTATTTGAATATGTTCATCTTCTCCAAAATATAATTTTGTCTTTTTATTTTTTTCAATTTTTTCTATATAGTTTGATGAAATTATATTTTTATTTAAAAAATAGTTTGCACGAGCTGGACTGTAAGATTTTTTACTTTTAAATACTGCTTCTAAATATGCTTTGTTTGTTCCATAAGTATCTATAATAATTTTAAAAGATGCATCAAGCACCTCTTTATCTACATGTAAAAAATTCTTTTCACCAGACTTTAGTTTAACTTGTTCTATTTTATAGAGTGATTTTGTATCTAGTTCTTTGTGTTTAGATTTTCCAATACTTTTAGTAGATTTTGTAGTACTGCTCATGGCAACCCCCATCTTTCTAAGTTGAGGCTTTTTCTCTTGACCTATATATTTTGGATAGTATTGTTGAGGAGCTACATTTTTATTGTATCTATATGAGTAGATGTTTATATCTACATGTTCATGCTCTTGAGTGCCTTCATAAAAGAGTATAGCTTTTTTCTCTATAATAAGTGATTTGTTATTTATATTTGCACTAATATCATAAAATGGAGTGTATTTAATACTATTAAGTGGGTATGATATTTTTAGATTTTTGTTATTTTTAGTACATGTGTATACTGTTGTGAGTATTTTAAACTCCTCTTGAATTTTATTTTTCTCCTCTATTTTTTTGTCAATCTCTTCTATCTCTTTTTTTATATTATCAATTAGTGTTAAATTTTCTACCATGTTTTTAGTAAGATAAGAAGATATTTCTTCTATTTTCAAGAGGTCATCTACTCCGCTCAATGAGAGTGATTTAAGAAGTACATCTTTAGACATAAGCGCTTCATATTCATGATTTTTTTTGATTCTATTTTCTCTTAATTTTTTTAAATTTGGATTTACCTCTTTTTTAATACCCGACAAGTCGTTGCTATCAATTTTGCACTCTTTGTCTGTTTCGTACCTTATGTCTGCTAAAGTTATTTTAATAGGTACTTTTGTCTCTATTGTTTTGTTTTGATCAAGCTTATATGTTTTGTTTAAAAATGATTTGTTTGAATATATATCTAGCTCCACATGTGAAAGTGTTGCTTGCAAAGAGATGGCTATAGACAATAAGAGAAGTAGAGTTTTCATAATTTTCCTTTAGTTTTCTTAGTTAATTTTACCATTTATAAGTAAACAGATTATTAGCTAAGTTGAGATATAATTTTAAAAACCAAAGGATGAGAAAAATTGTGTGCTAAAGAGACAAAATATATATTTGTAACGGGCGGTGTTTTAAGTTCGCTTGGTAAAGGAATTGTAGCGGCTAGTTTAGCAACACTTTTAAAAGAATCGGGCTTAAAGGTGAGCATGTTAAAAGCCGATCCATACATAAATGTAGACCCCGGAACCATGAGTCCTCTTGAACATGGAGAGGTTTTTGTTACAAATGATGGTGCAGAAACAGATCTTGATTTGGGACACTATGAGAGATTTTTAAATGAAAATTTATCTCAAAACAATAATTTCACTACAGGGAAAGTCTACTCTTCGGTTATAGAAAAAGAGAGACGAGGGGATTATTTGGGGAAAACTATACAAGTCGTTCCTCATATAGTAAATGAGATTTCAAATAGAATTAAAAAAGCAGGCAGTGGAAATGATATTCTTATTGTTGAAATTGGTGGAACAGTAGGCGACATAGAAGGACTTCCATTTTTAGAAGCTATCCGTTCGTTAAGAGCAGAAGTAGGCAAAAAAAAAGCGATATACATACATGTAACACTTATACCTTATATTAAAGTGGCTGGAGAGCTTAAAACAAAACCGACACAACACTCCGTCCAAGAGTTAAGAAGAATAGGAATTATTCCCGATATTCTTGCATGTCGTTGCGAAATGGCACTTCCTAAAGAGTTAAAAAATAAACTCGCTATGTCTTGTGGTGTTGAGCGAAACTGTGTCATTGAAACTCAAGATGCACAGACTATCTATCAAGTACCGCTATCTTTACAAAGAGAAAATATATTGGCTCCAATTGCGGACATGTTAAATTTAGATGAGCTTAATCCTAACATGGAA
>JAERRW010000073.1 GCA_016735235.1 Sulfurospirillum sp.
TATTTTTATGAGACATTAAAGGAGCTAAAAGAGCATCTTATGATATGGCTTTTGATGTATAACTTTGAAAAAAAGTTAAAAAGTTTGGAGTATGAAAGTCCATATGATATAATCATAAAAGAGTTTGATGTTAAACCATCTAATTTTTATATTAATCCAACCCATAAGAAGGTGGGGCTTAACATTATCAAGATTCCGACAACTGTAAATAGATTTTTCTGTCATAAAACAAGAGAAGTGCTAAAGTAAATATTGGATTAAATTTATTGAAATAAAATATAAATTTAAAATCATCTTTAACAAGCACTTTTTTAGTAATTTTTTAGTATAATTTTTTATCTTTAAAACAAAGGACTCTGTTTACATGTTGACCTACGACCACATCAAGAGACTACTTTTTCGATTAAATCCAGAAACTGCTCATAACATTACAGAATTTACATTTAAAAATAGTATTAAGTTTTGTCCTTTTTTAGCAAGTAGGCTTGTAAAAAAATATTTTATTACAGACGCTAGACTAGAACAGAAACTATTTGGTACTACTTTTTTAAATCCTATAGGTTTAGGCGCTGGATTTGATAAAAATGCAACTATGATTAAAATGCTCACTGCTCTTGGTTTTGGACATGTAGAGTTTGGAACAATAACACCCAAGCCACAAACTGGAAACCCTAAACCAAGACTTTTTCGTTACACAAAACAAGAGAGTTTGCAAAATGCCATGGGGTTCAACAATGGTGGCATGAAAAAAATAAAATCAAGAGTAGAAAAACTATACCCATTTGCTATACCAATTGTAGCAAACATAGGAAAAAACAAAACAACAAGCAACGAAAATGCACTAGATGACTATGAAAAACTAATAGAGACATTTAAAAATATAAGCGACTACATGGTTGTCAATATATCTTCACCAAACACCAAAGGTCTTCGTGATTTACAAAATGAAGAGTTTATAAAAAAACTTTTCACTATGGCTAAAAGAGTAACCAATAAATCTGTACTTTTGAAAATTTCACCTGATTTAAAAACAAAAGATGCCATCAATATCTGCAATGTTGCTTTAGAAAATGGAGCTGGTGGCATAGTGGCAACTAACACAACTACCGATTATTCGCTACTTCCTAATTCACAAAATTTTGGTGGAATTAGCGGAGCAGTATTGGAGAAAAAAAGCTCAGATATTTTTGAACAGTTAGCTAAAGAGTTTTATGGAAAAACAACACTTATAAGTGTTGGTGGAATTAGTAGTGCAAAGACGGCATATGATCGCATAAAAATGGGTGCTAGTTTAATCCAAATATATAGCTCATTTATTTTTAAAGGTCCAAAGTTAAACAAAGAGATATCTCAAGGCATCTTAGATTTGATGGATAGAGATGGATTTACTCACATTAGTGAAGTCGTAGGAGTAGATAGAAAATGAAATATTTAATATTAACATGTATAATTTTAGGAGGACTTATGGCAAACTCACTACCAGAGTATAAAACAAAAACACTAAAAAATGGGCTTCAAATTGTGGTTATTCCCATGAATAATCAAAGTAATGTAATATCGACTGATATATTTTACAAAGTCGGTAGCGGTCATGAAGTGATGGGAAAAAGCGGAATTGCTCACATGCTTGAACATTTAAACTTTAAATCAACTGACAACTTAAAAGCAGGAGAGTTTGATGAAATAGTAAAAGGATTTGGTGGAGTCAATAATGCTTCAACTGGATTCGATTTTACCCACTACTTTATAAAAAGTTCATCTAAAAACTTAAATAAATCTCTTGAGTTATTTGCAGACTTAATGGAAAATTTAAAACTAAAAGATGATGAATTTCAGCCAGAGCGTGAAGTAGTTTTAGAGGAGAGACGCTGGAGAACCGATAACTCTCCTATGGGGTATTTGTACTTTAGGCTTTTCAATAATGCTTTTACATATCACCCTTATCATTGGACTCCAATAGGTTTCATACAAGATATAAAACACTGGAGTATAGAAGACATTAAAGAGTTTCATAAAAATTACTATCAACCATCAAATGCTATAGTTGTAGTAGCTGGCGATATAACAGCAGATGAAGTTTTTAAAACAACAGAAAAATACTTTGGAAAAATAAAAGGTAAAAAAGTAACTTATCCGAGTGCTCATCAAGTTGAGCCAAAGCAAGATGGAGCAAAAAGAGTTTATATCAAAAAAGAGAGTGAAGTTGAAATGATAGCTATTGCTTATAAAATTCCTAACTTTTTACATGTAGACCAAGTTGCCCTCTCAGCACTTAGTGAACTTCTTAGTGCTGGTAAAAGTTCTATTCTTCAAAAAGTAATGGTAGATGACAAAAAAATGGTTAATCAAGTATATGGCTACAATATGGAGACTAGAGATCCATCTGTTTTTATGTTTTTAGCAGTTGGAAATGCTGGAGTAAAAGCAGAAGATATTGAGATAGAACTTCTTAAGATTATAAAAAGCATAAAAGATGGAAATGTAGATGAAAATGATGTTAAAAAGATAAAAACAAATACAAAAGCAGACTTTATATTCTCTCTTGAGAGTTCCTCTAATATGGCAAATATTTTTGGAGGATACTATGCAAAAGGCGATATAAACCCTCTATTGAATTATGAAAGCAATATAAACAACCTCACAAAAAAAGATATAATACATGTTGCAAAAAAATATTTAGTTAAACATAAATCGACTACTGTAATATTGAGAAAGGATCATGAATGAAAACAGGGCTTAAAGGGTCTATGACCGCCTTAATAACACCATTTAAAAATAACAAACTTGATGAAGAGATGTATGCAAAACTTATAAAAAGACAAATCAATAACAAAATAGATGTTGTTGTTCCAGTTGGAACAACAGGAGAAAGTGCGACTCTTAGTCATGAAGAACATAGATGTTGCATTGAAATAGCAGTAGAAGTATGTAAAAATACAGATGTAAAAGTTATGGCTGGAGCAGGAAGTAATGCTACATCAGAAGCTATTAGTTTAGCAAAATTTGCACAAAAGTGTGGTGTAGATGGTGTGCTTTCTGTAACTCCATACTACAATAAACCCATGCAAGAGGGGCTTTATCAGCACTATAAAGCTCTAGCAAATGCTGTTGATATTCCTGTACTTCTCTACAATGTTCCAAGTCGTACGGGGTGCGATTTACTTCCTGAAACTATATATAGACTTTTTAATGACTGTTCAAATGTATATGGGGTCAAAGAAGCGACTGGCTCAATAGAGAGATGTGTAGACTTACTAGCTCATGAACCCAAACTAAGTGTTATATGTGGCGATGATGTTATTAACTACCCAATTTTATCAAATGGTGGGAATGGTGTTATATCGGTTACTGCAAATCTAGTTCCAGATAAAATAACAAATTTAACTCATGCCGCAATAGATGGTAATTATGACAAAGCAAAAAAAATTAATGATAAACTTTACCCTCTAAACAGAGTTCTCTTTTGTGAAAGTAACCCAATACCAATAAAAGCAGCGATGTATATTGCTGGTTTGCTTGATGTCTTAGAGTATAGACTTCCTTTAACAGAGCCAAGTAAAGAGAATATGAGCAAAATAGAAAAAGTTATAAAACAGTATAATATAAAAGGATTTTAATGGTTTGTGAAGAGATGAAAGGTAAAACTCTAGTTATTAGTGGAGGAACTAGAGGTATAGGAAAAGCAATAATTCATGAGTTTGCAAAAAATGGAGTAAATATTGCTTTTACATACAACTCAAATGAAGAGTTAGCCAAAGAGCAAGTAAAAGAGTTAGAGACTAAATATGCCATTAAAGCAAGAGCATATCATCTAAACATACTAGAACCCGATACATATAAAGATCTATTTAAACTCATAGATGAAGATTTTGATAGAGTTGATTACTTTATTTCAAATGCAATTATATCTGGTCGTTCCGTAGCTGGAGGGTATACAAAATTTATGAAACTAAGACCAAGAGGCATTAACAACATTTTCACAGCAACGGTAAATGCCTTTGTAATTGGTTCACAAGAAGCATCTAAAAGAATGCAAAAAGTTAATGGTGGAAGTATTATATCTCTCTCATCAACTGGTAATATCAAATATATAGAGTACTATTCTGGACACGGCACAGCAAAAGCCGCAGTTGAAGCAATGAGTAGATATGCTGCAACAGAACTAGGAGAGTTCAATATTAGAGTAAATGCTATAAGTGGTGGCCCTATAGAGACAGATGCACTAAAAGCTTTTAAAAACTATAATGAAGTAAAAGATATTACTGCAAAACTATCTCCCTTAAACAGAATGGGACAACCAAACGATTTAGCTGGAGCATGTCTGTTTGTATGTTCCAATAAAGCTAGTTGGATGACAGGTCATACGCTTGTAATTGATGGCGGTACTACATTTAAATGATTTTAAACTTACCAAACCTTTTAGCTATTACTAGAATTTTATTAGCGCCTTTAATGTTATGGCTAATTGTAGATAGAGATAATATTATATTTAATGGCATTCATGTAAGTTGGCTTGATTATAGTGCTGCACTAGTATTTGTTATTGCTAGTGTTACTGATGGCTTTGATGGCTTTATTGCTCGTGCTTGGAACCAGCAAACTACACTAGGGGCCATACTAGATCCACTCGCAGACAAGATGCTTATGCTTGGTGCATTTTTAGGTCTCATGATGATTGATCGTGCTAATGTATGGGCGGTATACCTCATACTTACCCGTGAATTTTTTATAACAGGCATTAGAGTAGCGGCTGCTAGCAAAGGGCTTAATATTAAAGCTTCTGTTTGGGGTAAAATAAAAACTTTAATACAGATGTTTGCCATTGGATTTGCTACTATGGATTGGGTTTATTCTGAACTACTTTTATGGTCGGCGGTTGCTATGACACTCTATTCTGGATTTGAATACATAATGGAATATTCAAGAAAAATAGGTAAATAAATGGGATTTTTAACTTCACTACTCATCTTATCATTCTTGATATTTTTTCATGAATTAGGTCACTTTTTAGCGGCACGCTATTTTGGTGTACATGTAGAAGTTTTTAGTATAGGGTTTGGTAAAAAAGTATTTACAAAAACTATAGGAAAAACTCAATATTGCTTAAGTGCAATACCTCTTGGTGGATATGTACAGATGAAAGGTCAAGATGATAGCGACCCTACAAAAATAAGTGATGATTTAGATAGTTATAATACAAAAAAACCTTGGAAGAGAGTTATTATACTTTTTGCAGGACCACTAGCAAACTTTATTTTGGCATTTTTTCTCTATCTTGCTATTGCAAATATAGGTGTAACTAAACTATTGCCAATAATTGGAAATATTGGAGTTGATACTCCCGCTGCACAAATGGGTTTAATGGAGCATGATAGAGTTGTTGAAATAAACAGTAAAAACATAAAAACATGGGATGACTTAAGTAGCACTATAAAGCAGAGCGATGGTCCTCTTTTAATAAATATACAAAGAAAAAATCAAATTAAAAGCTTTACAATAACTCCAGACATAAAAGAGGTAAAAACTATATTTGGTGAGCCTATCAAGCAGAGAATTTTAGGAATTTCTCCCATAGGTCAAACTATTGTATTAGATTTAACACTTATTGAAACTATTAATTTTGCTTATATTGAGACTATAAAAGCGACTACTATGATAATAATGAGCTTACAAAAACTCATACAAGGGATAATACCTATGAAAGATTTGGGCGGAGTTGTTGCTATAGTTCAAGTTACTGCACAAGCGAGTGAAACAGGAATTATTGCACTTTTTGCCTTAACTGCTCTTATCTCTGTAAATTTAGGAGTTTTAAATTTACTTCCTATTCCAGCACTTGATGGTGGGCATATTATGTTTAATATATATGAAATAATAACAAAAAAACCGCCTAGTAAAAAAATACTTTATGGAATGACTGTTTTTGGTTGGATATTTTTATTGAGTCTTATGACATTTACTATTTTTAATGATTTATTTAGAATTTTTGGAGGATATTAATGCATATTTATGAGAGTAACTTTGACGAAATTTTAATGAATATAGAAAAAGTAAGAGTTTTAGTAAACAAACACCAAATTATAAAAATAGTAGCAGTAAGCAAAAATGTAGACACTAATGCAATAAAAAACATGTATAACATTGGACAGCGTGCTTTTGGTGAAAATAGAATTCAAGACTACAAAATAAAATCTAAAACTCTTCAAGAGTTACCTTTAGAGTGGCACTTTATAGGAAGACTTCAAACAAATAAAATAAATAGCCTCATAGATTTAAACCCTTCTCTTATGCAAAGTTGCAACTCTTTAGAGATGGCTTTAGAGATAGATAAACGCTTAAGTGTAAAAGGTAAAACTATGAATACTCTTTTACAGATAAACAGTGCTTATGAGGAGCAAAAAGCAGGTGTATTGCCAGAAGATGCTTTGAAAATATATAATGAGATCGCCTCTACATGTAAAAATATAAGATTAAAAGGTGTTATGAGTATAGGTGCTCACTCAAACAATAAATTACTTATAAAAAAGAGTTTTGAAACTACTTATAATATCTTTAAAAAAGTTAAATTCAATGGTGCAAAATACTGCTCTATGGGTATGAGTTCTGATTATAAACTAGCAATTGAGTCTGGTTCAAATATGCTTCGCATAGGTAGTACGCTTTTTAAATAAATATTGCTTTTTAAAAAGACTTTTTGTAGTACCTATTTAAATCATAAAGTCCAGCTTCTGTGGGATTTGAGTTGTTAAAATTATCTTGAAACCAATCATATATCTCCCAGAAATTCTTATCGTCTCTGCTAACAAAATACTTCTTAAATTTATTTAAGTATACTTCATTTAATTCAAAATTTTCTAACAAATCAAAAAAATCAGATAAATCTTCATGCTCTATAACTCCAAATAAGTTTGGATAAGAACCAATTGACATAGGCACAAAGTCCATTGTATCTTTGTTAGAATTTAGTCTATTTTTTTCTCCAAAAATAGAATTTACATTATCGTGCCATTTATTGACAACTAGTGTACCAACATAATCGCCCTCTTCTTTAGTCTTTACCCTTAATAGTATTATATTTATGGAGTTATCGCCTAAATACTTTAAAAAATTTGTTCCAGGTTTTTTTAATGATCTAAATCCATTTTCTATATCTTCAATAGCATTAAACTCTTTAGGCATTTTAGGAGGTTTTTCATCTGTATCAAAATGGTTAATCTTGTCAAACTCTATTTTAGTAGACTTTAAAATATTTTCATTAACTATTTGCTCAAAAAACTCACTTTTATAATTTTCTGTTTTATACTCTATACCGCTCTCTCTTTCCATGTTAAGATTTTTCATTTTTTGTATACTATTAGCTTGAATATACCACGATTTAAACATATCTAAACGCACATGTTTAGGCATGTAAGCTAGAAAATTCATTTCACCTTCAATTCGTAAAAAATCCATATATCTTCTTATATTTGTTTGATGAGACACATTGCCAAAAACATCATAACCAGCTACAAGTGAGTAGTAAATTCTTTCAAATTGCGGATAGTCAATAACCCAAGCAGTTTTAGGCATGTTACCTAAAACCCCTTTGTGTACTGAAGCACTATCATAGTGTCTATATACAGTAAGCAATGGCGTATCTTCTGCTCTTTCACCTTTCCATATAGAGTCTAGCCCTTCGCCTTTAGGATAAATAATATCATAAAACCTCTGTTTGCTCAACAAGTACTCTTCATATTTATCTCTATATTTATCACTAAATGATTTAAATACACTTTTATTATTTGTCTCTATTGGCATACTTAAATTTTTTGATTCATAAGATAAAAAGCTAGAGTATTTTACAGATAAATCATAATTTGGATCTTTAAACATTACCCAAAAATGGTCTTGTATGACATTGAGTGCCATCTGTCCTCTACATACTGGACCTCGTATAAAATTCATAATAATATAGTGAGAGTTATCGAGCAAAAACTGATAGCGAGAATATACTGGAATTTGAGCAAATTTTATAAATGGATTTGCACTAGATTTAACCCCATAGTCTACAAAATGAGGCTTCTCATCCCATTTTCTATCTATAAAAAGGCTATTTATTCTTTTAAACTTTTCGGAATCAAATTTTATAACCATGTGTGTTTTGTGTACTATGGTAGAGTTAATTTTTCTAAAGCGATAGTAGAACTTATCTACTTTAGGGTCATCAAAAGGGCGAATAGTAGGAATTATTTTTACATCTTGAGGAGATGGAGTATATGAACGAATCAACTCATAAAAAGCATCTGGTGAACTTGAAAAATTTATTTGTGCAAGATATAAATGCTCATAAAGATACCTTGCGGTAACTGAATATTTTGCCGTGTTTGTGTTAAAAAATATTTCCCATTTTTTAATCTCTTGTGCTATTTTATCGTCTGCTTTAATGTTGCTATTTTGAGATGGTCCTTTTGCACCAAGATGTAGCCATTGGGCAAGAATATCATACTCAACTTGCTTTAAAGATGGCATGCCGTAAGGCATACCATGATTTGGTTTTTCATCAAAATACATGTTTACTTCATCTTTATCTTTTGGGCAATGCAATGTATCGGTTTCTGGTGAATAATCGCCTACAATATCGGGATTTTCTATCTTTTGATTTAACATGTGTATCATAATGGAATCATTAGTGCTATTATTACTATCTAAGCTATCTACTAAAGAACTAAAGCCTTTTGTTCTCCACTCTTGTGGAGTTTGTGCGTCTACAAAAAGTCTAGTTGGGTCAATCGCCCTAAGTCTTTTAGCGTCATAAACTTTAATTTTACTGCCTCCTCTTTGAATGCCTTCGTATGAGCTAAATTTTGCTTGACATGGAGAGTTATAACAAGAGTGGCAAACAACGCAACGACTATCTAGTACTGGTTTTACATCTCTATTGTAATCTATATTTTTATGTGTGTAAGTTACATCAACAGGAGCTAAATCTTTGGCTGAACAGGCAGATAAAAAAAATGATACAAACATCATTACAGCAACATTAATAGTATATAAATTCATCTTCATTTAAAACTTCTCCACTTCTTTAGCTATTTTATCACGGTATTATAATATATTTTTATTCAAATTAGTTGAAATACATGTAAATATTTTCATTTAAAAAAAATCACTATTTTAATGATATAATAAATAACTTATTTATGGAGGTAATTTATGTTTAATGGTTTAGAGTTGGTGGTATTAGTTCTATTATTTTTATGTTTGCTTGGTTTAGGGTTATATTTTTATAAAGAAAACAGTGATTTAATAAAAATAAAAGAGATTGATATAGCAACTTTTAAAACCAAACTAGAGGAACAAAAAAATAGATATAATGATTTTGAAACAATAAGCAACAAAAGAGTAGAAGAGATAAAACAGGAGTTACAAAAAGAGAAAATAGAAAACTCTAAATTCAACCAAGAAATTACAAATGATAAATCTCTAATATCAAAACTTCAAACACAACTAAAAGAGCAACACAACTCTATGGAAGAGAGAGTAAAACTTCTACAAAACAGTGAAGAGAAATTAAAAATAGAATTCAAAAACTTAGCGAGTGAAATACTTGATAATAATAGTAAAAAATTTACTCAACAAAATCAAGAAAATTTAGGGCATATACTAAATCCTATGAAAACACAATTAATGGACTTTAAAAAACGAGTTGAAGATGTATATGATAAAGAAGCTAAAGATAGAAGTGCATTAGTTAATGAACTCCAAACACTACAAAATTTAAATAAAAAGATGAGTGAAGAAGCATCAAATCTTACAAATGCACTAAAACATGACAACAAAACTCAAGGCGGATGGGGCGAAATGGTATTAGATAAAGTCTTAGAAAATTCTGGATTACGAGAGGGGCATGAATTTACAAAACAAGTATCATTGAGAGATGATGAAGATAAATTATTTAAACCAGATGTTATAGTAAATTTACCAGACAATAGACATATTATTATAGATGCAAAAACCTCACTTTTAGCATACAATGAATATAGAGCATCAAATGATGAAATTACAAAGCAAGAATATCTAAAAAACCATATTAAATCTGTAAAAGAGCATATTAAAGGGTTATCAAATAAGAGTTATGAAAATTTAAAAAATATAAATAGTTTGGATTTTGTATTTATGTTTATACCTATTGAAAGTGCTTTGCTTTTAGCTTTAGAAAATGATGTAAATCTATACGAAGAAGCATTTAAGCAAAAAATTATACTAGTTAGCCCTACTACACTTTTAGTAGCACTTAGAGCCGTTGAAAATACTTGGAGATACGAGAGACAAGCACAAAGTATTTCAGATGTATATAAAAGAGCCGAAGAGTTATATAAAAAGTTTACTGGCTTTGTAGAGGACTTACAAAAAGTAGATAAAGGGCTTGAAGTTGCAAGAACTAATTACGATGAGGCATTTAAAAAGTTAAGTAGTGGTCGTGGCAATCTTATTAGTCAAGTTACTATGCTTAAAAATGTATCTAGCATTAAGCCTAAAAAAGAGTTAAATTCTATTTTAGTTGATGATGCTATGATAGATATTTTAGAAGATAAGACATAGTAAATTGCACTTCAAATTGCATTTTAGGGTTTAATCTATTTAATAAGTAACCTTTTCATTTAATTAACGGACACAACGGACAAAATTCTTGCTAGTTTTAGTGTTATAAGAGTCCATGCCATCAAGAAAATTAATGTACCATGAAGAAGTGGTATCATGAGTA
>JAERRW010000041.1 GCA_016735235.1 Sulfurospirillum sp.
TTTTGAATTTGCTTGAAAACCTCTTTGAACAATTATAAGTTGAGTAAGAGAACGCGAAAGATCAACATTACTCATCTCCAGTGAACTCGATTGAATAGAAGCACGACCACCAGTGCCGGCTTTACCAATAACAGCCTCGCCAGAGTTTGATGTTTTTAAAAAAGTGTTACTACCATCATTTTCCAAGCCACCATTGTTAGCAAATTTTGCTGTTGAAATTTGGGCTAAACCAAAACTTCTACCATTTGAAAAAGTCCCTACTATAACTCCATTTTGATCTATTCTTACATCGTTTAAATCACCACCGGCATAACCATTTTGATTGATTGAGCTAACAGATGATACTCTATCAAAACTTGTAAGTCCATCAAATCTATTGCTACTACCAAGGTTTAGCTCAATAGCTTGATTCGAAGATGAACCATTATTTGGTGAAAATGTTAAGCTTGATGGACTGTATGCTGAGAGAGAACCATCAGGACCAAAGCTTACTGTTCCTGTAACTATATTTTTTGGGCCATCACCACTATCATTTATTTCACCTGGTTCGGGAACTTTAATTAATATAGACCACTCTGTTCCTCCTCCAGATGTATAGCCAATCTTTGTAAAATCGAATCGCAAATCATGTTTTGATCCCAATGAGTCATAAATATTTATGCCAGCCCCAGAACTTGCCGCATACACATCTTTTGATGTTTTTACACCATCACCACTCTTGAGCCCACCTTTAAGTGTATCCATGATTGAAAACAAACTCGAATTTATGTTTATGCCATTTTTAATGTTACTATATGCTGTTATTGCTATAAACATGTCTTGATCATCTTCACCTTTAAAATCTGTTCCTAGTTTCAGTTCGACTTTTTCAGCGGCAGGAGTGGGAGCAGGAGTAGCAGGGGGGGTAGCAGGGGGGGTAGTAGGGGGAGCAACATAATGTACATAAGACCCTTTAGTTATTGTTGTCCCACCTATATCAATTGTGCTGTTTAACGGATTTCCGTCTTTATCATATATCCACCAACCAGCAGGCAGTTCGGTTCCAGCGCCAAAAACTATACCTTCTTTTTGAAGCATTTCATTAAATTCAGCCCCAGTTTTTTTTATCAATATAGCATTAGATGTTCCATCAAATATATCTCCGTCATCTTCATTAAATGCATCCCCAGACGGGTTTGTTATCTGAAATTTACCATCTTTATTTACTGTTACTTCAACACCATCGTTTCTGTTGAGATTTTTTAGAGTATTTGAATCATAAAAAGTAGTATTACCGTTTGCATCTAAAACAGGAGAACCATTTTCATCTAAAATAGGAGCACCAACTCTAATACCCTCATAATCTGTATATAATCTTGCATCTGTTTGCATAGCTTTTCTTACATCGTCAGTTGAAGTAAAAGATCTAGCCGAATCTCTTGCACCATGGTTTGGAGGTAAATCAGTCGATGAGTATGTATATTTAAAAGCTGTTATTACAGTAGTGTCCTTTAAAGTACCATCAGTACCACCTGATGCTGTATTATCAAATCCACAACTAATTACTTCTAAATTAACATTTTTCATTTGGTCTTCGGTACCTGATTGATTCTTGTTTACTAATTTTAATCCGCCATTAACTATTCGTGCCTCTACACCAGTTTTTTCTGTTTCATTATTTATGAGCTTTGCAACATCTTCTGTGTACGCCTTATTCATAGCATCATTATCACCTATAATTGTAGGAGCAGGTTTGTAGCTACCTTTTATATTAACACCATTTATTATTATGTCTATCTCTGTAATAACGCCTGAGTGATTAGCCTCAAGTGGTTGTGGTTTTGTTGATGCAGTATGATAGCTTGCCCAAAAGCCTTGACCCTCTCTTAAATTTAAAGATTCACCATTAGAATCAAAAAGAGCACCCATGTCTTGACTTTTTTCAATTAACTCATTATTTATATTAAACTCATTATCTGAAATATCGTTTTCATCATGTAGTTCATCGTCTGTCATAAAACCATCACCGTTTTTATCTATCCAGCCACTGTTTTGGTCTAGTGAATAAATGGGTGTTTTGTTAGCTACAGTATCACCAGAGTTTAGATTAGCTTTTAACGATACAAAGCTTGTGTCACTTGCGGGGCTTGTGAGTCCGGGACGAATGTTTATGCTCTCTATAGGCGAAGTGGTGTCAATGACTCCCGTCTCTTCATCTCTTGGCCACCCTTGAACGATATAGCCATTGGAATCAGTAAAATTACCATACCCATCAAATCCGAAATTACCATCACGAGTGTACTTATATGTTTTCCCACCATCTGGAGAGACTACAAAAAATCCATCACCCTCTAGTGCTAAATCTGTATTTTTATCTGTTGACTGCGTTGTTCCTTGTTTAAATATTTTAGTAACAGAATTTACTTGAGTACCAAGCCCTATTTGCATAGAATTTTTACCACCTAAATCCCCTTGAGGACCTGTTGCTATTTTTGAAGTTTGACTTAACATGTCAGAGAAGTTTACTCTTGAGTATTTAAATCCTACTGTATTTACATTTGCAATATTATTACCTTCTACATCCATAGCCACTTGGTGTGCTTGAAGTCCAGAGACACCAGCCCATAAAGATCCCATCATAATTTATCCTTCATCTATTTTATATTAACTAAGCAAAATCCATTCCTATCTTTTCATATACTGTAATTTGGTTATTTATTTATGGTATTTGGGCAGTTGCCACATTTGTTGAATTAATTTTAGGCTATTCATTAGCAAAAAAATTTACAGATAATTAGTTAAAGTTTATAAAAAGTTATGATAAAATGAATAAAAATAAGGAGTTGACATGTTGTCATTAAATATAAACAATTCAACTGTTGAAAATTTCTATAAGCAAGAGTGTAATAATGATGAAAATAAATTTATTAGCAATATTATGCACTATATTGAAACTTATAATATTAAACAAAGTGTTAAAAAAGGTTTAGAAGAAATAAAGCTTCAAAATAATGGACAATTAGAGAAAAGAGAATTGAAGCATATTTTAAATGAATTATAAAGTTATACC
>JAERRW010000071.1 GCA_016735235.1 Sulfurospirillum sp.
CTTTAATTTTTTTATAGAAGTTTTTATATTTTTTATTTGTGAATTTTGAATACTTATTTTTTTATTTATTTCATCATAATTATGCGAAAGTTTTAAAAACTCTTTTTGCATAATTATACCAATTTTATTCACAACTTCTTCGGCTAAAATATTATCACTTGAATCTTGATAATTTTTATCAGAAATAAGATAAAATGAGAAATCTTCTGCAATTACTTTAATAATTTTTTTTTCTAATTTTTTTTTATTTTCCATAAGATTTGTGTTTTGTATTGTTAAATCTTTAAGATCAAGTACTTTGCTTTTTACTGTATTTTCATTTTTATTTATATTCCTCCTTAGATTAGCTATCTGTGAATTTATATCTTTTAATTTTTTTTTCTCTTTTAATATATCTTTTGCAACATCATTGAGTTTACTGCTTATATTTTTTCCATCTGCTATTTTTGTTTTTAAATTTTTTTGATTTTTATCTATTTTTTTTTCAACACTTGTGGCTGAAAAAAGTGCTATCGATAGTGTCAATAAAAGCGGTACAATTCTCATTGCCTATTCATCTTTCTTATCACAATTGAGACAATAAAAAGTGAAAAAAGAAGTGATACAATAAGCAAAACTCCAGTATCTTTTAATATAAAAAACTCTGGTATTACTATATCAATACTTTTTGCAAAAGTATCAATCTTTTCAAATTTTGGAATAAATATATAAACAGCACTCACAAGTAGAGTGCTTATTAAAGAATCTATAACTACAAGTCTATAGAGAACTGCACTTTTTATCCAAAAAGGAGCACCAAAAAGAGTCATAATAGACATTCTTTCTTGATGTTCAAGTAGCCAAATTTTCATCTGTTTAACCATTAACAAAACTGAAATTATCAGAACAAAAATAGAAAATAAAAATACTATCTTTTCCAACGCTTGAAACATTCTATAAATTTTACTATAAGTTTTAGAAAAAGTCTCTACTTTAGTAATGGACTCAATTTTTAATAGCTTATCTTTTATCTCTTCAATATCTTTTTCATTAGGAAAAGATTTTAGCTTTATAGAGTAAAATTTTGGAAGAGATGTTTTTAAGAGTGAAATATTTTTTGTTGATATTTTATCTTTTAGCTTATCTAGTATTTTTTTAGAACTTATCTCTTCAATTGATTTTACACCACTCACTATGTTTTTTATGGTAGTTTGTGAAAGCTCTTTAGATGCGACTACAACTATAGAGTAGTCTTTAGTTAATGTTCTAGAGTAACTATCTACTATTTGATTAATCAAAAATATAAATTGCAATGAAAAAAGAGTAACAAAAAGTGGAATAATAACTGAAAGATGATTTCTAAGAGACTTCATAAACAACTCCTGTCTCTAAGAAAAAATGTTTATAATCTATATCTAGTGTTGATGGTATGTGATGAGTAACCACTATAACTGTAGTTCCTAAATACTCTTTTGCATTTTTAAGCAAATCCCAAATTACTTCACTTGAGTATTCATCTAAATTACCTGTTGGTTCATCTGCTAAAATAATCACTGGATTATGGGCTAAGGCTCTTGCCATTGCAACACGCTGCTGCTCTCCTCCGCTAAGCTCGAGTGGGTATTTATCTGCTTTATGAAGAAGTTTTACATGTTTTAAGAGTTTTTGTGCTTGCTGTGTGCAAACTACTTTTGAGAACCCTCCTATTATGAGAGGCAACATAACATTTTTCTCTACCGTCCAATCAGCAATAAGTCTATAATCTTGAAAAACAATTCCTAAATAACGCCTCAAAAGATTTAATTTGGAGCTATTTGCATTATTTATTTTTATACCACAAACATTTAAAGATCCTTTTTTAGGAGTCAATTGACCATATAATGATTTTAGTATAGTAGATTTGCCACTACCGCTTTTGCCTGTTATGAAAACAAACTCATTTGAATTTATCTTCATATTAGCCTCGGTTATAATAGGCTCATCTTTACCATAAGTTAAAGTGAGATTATTAGCATGTATTACATGTTCCACAAGTATCCTTTTATTAATTCATGTGCTTTTTTATTATCCTTAGTTGCCAAAATATAATTTGGAAAATATACTACTCTGTTTTTTTTTATAAAAATATAACTGTGTTCATTTTTTTGACTTGCTCCAAATGAGACACGCAAAAGTCCTTCATTTTTATTTATCTCAAAAATATCTTCTATATGGGCAAAAAAACCATCTCCTCTTAATGTAACTTCTTTAAATCTCTTTTTAACACTGCAAAACTCTACTGTTTCATAAAACTTTAATACCCCTATATTTTGTATTTTATTGGAGTCTTCTTGATTTATCATAGTTATGTCATATATGTCTTTTTCTTCTTTTCTCCATCTCTCTTCATATTTACTATTTATCTCTAAATTTTGATTTTTATTGACACATAATGCTATTTTTTGTTGAGTTAAAAATTCGTTAAATGAGTACTTAAAACAGTTATTGCTGTCTGTTCTAAACTCTAATGTTCCGCCAACTCTCAAAACTCTTTTTGTCTCATCAATAAATTTTTTACTAATAACACGACGGTGAGGCTTTTTATCCCATGGAATTGGAAAATGCATAAATATCTGCTCAACACTATTAGAACTTAAAAATTCTAAAAATATTCTTGCATCATAATCTACTACTAAGATATTCTCTATATTTTGAAGTTCGCACTGTCTTAACACTTGCTCGATAGAGGGCTTATGAATCTCAAGACCAATATAAATTTTGTCTGGATTTTTTTTTGCCTGATAAAGAAGATGTCTACCACTTCCAAAACCAATCTCTAGCAATATATTTTTTCTGTTTTTAAATTTATCTATAAAATACTCTATACTCTTAAGGTGTGGAGAGATTATCAGGCTCTTTTGTTTTTTTGAATCTATATTTGTATTGATGGGTTTAATTTTATTTAAGTCTCTATAATCTTTTAAAGCTTGTTGCAAAATAGCCACTTGAGATGGTCTGCTTATCTTGTCTCCTTTGATAAGATAATTTTTTTTTGTTTTATTTATTTTAAGAAATAGATCACAACCTTGAGTGTGACTCATCACCAATCTTTCGCCTTTTTTAGAGACTGCTACAAATTTAAATTCACTTTTTCCAAAATTTGCTGGGTACAATGGTTCTAGAAAAAAATTTGTATGTAAATTTGGCATCTTTTAAGCTATTTTTTTGGTATTTTTATAATTATATTTTCTGATTTCCTTGACGCTAAACCATACTTGTCTATAGCAATAACATTATACTTGTACTTGATGCCTTTTATAATATCTGCGTCATTAAAAACATTTCCTTTAACTCCAGTAAATACTCTTTTTTTATCTTGGTACTCTTTGGTAATATTATATTTTACTGCTCTAGTATCTTTACTTTTCCAGGTAATATTAGCACTTTCTCCATTATGATTTGATGATGTTATGTAGACACTATCTAGTCTAGCTAAAGAGCTTCCAGCTACTGCATTACGCTGTCTTGGAGACTCTAATTCATCTTTATCTACTGCTGTTACTAAATAGTAATAAGATTTGCCATTTGCATTTATTAAGTCTTCGTAACTAGTGTCTTCTGTTTTTGCTAAATAACTATAATAAAGCATAGGATTAATAGATCTATACACCTTATAATAAGAGAAGTCCTTCTCGTTTGAGGCATCCCATTTTAGAACTACTTTTTTAGGAATATATATTGTTGCTTTCAAGTTTTGAATCTCTACTGGCAAAGGTTTTGTTGCAGCCTCTACTATTTTACTTGATTTTGAGATTAAACCATCATAAGTCTCTACTTTTACTCTATATCTGTAAACAAAATTATCTCTTAACCCAGAATCAATATACTCAACATTTAATCTGCCTTTTACTTGTGCTACTCTCTCCCATTTAGATGAAGTAAACATTTTTCTCTCTATAATATAAGATGACACTCTTTGAAATGTATGAGGTCTCCATATTAGTTTCACTCTACGAGGAAGATTATTAATAGCTTTGATATATACCACAGACTCTATAAGAGGAGATGTAGTTACATTAATTATGTCACTTTTTACTGACTCTTTTTTATCTTTTGAAAATGTTGAAAAACGATACTGATACTGTGTTGCAGGCTTTAAACCAGTATCGACAAAATGGGAACTATGTCTATCTTTTATAGTTACTATTTTTATCAATTTTTCTTTTTCTTTTTCTAAATCCAAGCGATAAATATTGTATCCGCTTACTATTTTATCTAAACTAGGTGTCCACTCAAACCCAACTTCTGTAATGTCTGTTAAAAATTTTATATTTTCTAACTGTGGCAAAGATTGATCAACAGCAGATTTCTTTAATGGTTGAGGGCTATTTTTGCATCCACTAATAAAAATTATTGAAACTATCAATAATGCAAAGACTGTCCATTTTTTCATCTATCTCATCCTTGTTAAAATATTTCTCTAGTATGTTTTCAAAATCCACAAACAAAGGGGCAGTAACTCTCATAGACTCCCCTGTCCTTGGGTGTCGCAAATACAATATATATGCATGTAACATAACTCTTGCTATACTACTCTTTTGGCACTTAAAACCGTATAAAGTATCGCCTAATATATGACGAGACATGGAGCTTAAATGAACTCTTATCTGGTGTGTTCTTCCTGTAAAAAGTTTTGCACTAATCAACTCTTTTTTTTTATCTTTTGAAAGTACAAGTTTACAAAAAGCACTTTTTGATTCGCGTCCTCCCATAACAACATCCATTTTTAGCCTATTTTTTCTATTTCTTGCAATTGGTTTATTGACTATGGTATCATTTTTTAAAGGCAAATCAGTAATTGCAAGATAGTACCTACCCATACTTTTATCAAGTAGTTGAGAAGAGAGTCCTAAGTGAGCTCTATTGTTTTTAGCAACAACTAAAGCTCCGCTTGTCTCTTTATCTATACGGTGAACAATGCCATGTCTCTCATCTCCACTTATAGTAGCAAGTGATACTCCTCGCTTTATTAGCCAATCAACCACTGTTGCTTCTTTAACACTTGAGGCTGGATGAACAGTTAAAAATGGGGGTTTGTTTATAATTAAAATATCATCATCTTCATAAAGAATATCTATATCAAAATCAACTTTATACCTTTTTTTTTCTTTAGTAATTTGAATAAAATCATACTCTACGACATCATTAATTTTTAACTTAAAACTACATTTTTTAATTTTTTTAGTACCTATTTTAATACCAACTCGTTTTATTAACTGTTCTATTTGATTTCTTGGAAGTTTAAGGTTTTTACTCATTACAACATCTAATCTTCCTGTTTCTTTACATATAAAGGTCATTTAACTCTCTTTTTTGTATAATACTATTATTTAAATTTAGGATTTCCGTGTTACACATAGATAAACATATATTTACACATTTTGATTTTTTAATTCCTATTTTAGTTTTACCTATTATAGGAGTCTCATTTTACCTAATTAATGAGGCAAATACCATGTTAGCAAATAAACAATTAGTCTATTTCACTATTGGATTTCTTGCTTTTTTGTTTTTTTTCCTAATCCCTATTAGAAAAATAGAGTGGTTAATACCTATCTTTTTTTGGTTAACTATTGCTCTTCTTATAAGTGTTGAATTTTTTGGTATATCTAAATTAGGGGCAAAAAGATGGCTTGAAATTCCATTTATTCACTTTACTATTCAACCATCAGAAATTTTAAAACCGGCATTTGTTCTAATGATGGCGTATCTTATAAAACATAATCCGCCAGAAGAGAAAGGTTACAATTTAAAAGATTTTATTAAATTTAGTTTCTATATATTGTTCCCATTTTTTCTCATAGCAAAAGAACCTGATTTAGGAACAGCTATGATTCTTCTTATAGTTGGATATGGAATACTTTTTGTTATAGGAGTTAATAAAAAAATTTGGATTTCTATTTTTGTTATTATTGCAATAAGTGGACCATTTTTATATACCTTTTTGTATGATTATCAAAAAAAACGTATTATGGATTTTGTCTCTGAAAAACCTAGTTACCATGTGAGACAATCTCTCATAGCTATAGGGAGTGGGGGACTTTATGGAAAAGAGAAAGAAGAAGCAACGCAGACCCATTTCAAGTTTTTACCAATAGCGACTAGTGATTTTATATTTGCCTATCATGTTGAGAGATTTG
Organism: Sulfurospirillum sp.; assembly: GCA_016735235.1. Classification (GTDB taxonomy): domain Bacteria; phylum Campylobacterota; class Campylobacteria; order Campylobacterales; family Sulfurospirillaceae; genus Sulfurospirillum_A. The sequence goes on from JAERRW010000071.1 coordinate 6,159, forward strand.
GTTTTTGGGGAGCATTGGGTTTAATTAGTTTTTATGCTCTACTAGTAATACATCTCATAACCCTAAATTATAAATTTCACAAAGACTATTTTGGGCAAGTTGTTGCCTCAAGCATAGCTCTGCTTATTTTTGTCTACATGGGAGTTAATATCTCTATGACTATTGGTTTTGCTCCAGTAGTAGGAGTACCTTTGCCCTTTTTTAGTTATGGAGGAAGTAGCTTTGTTACTTATATGATATTTTTTGGAATATTGGAAAATTTACTTACTTTTAGGTTTGATAGAACATACAAAGCAGTAAAATATAATCTTTAATTTAAATTTTACTTTATTTTAAAGAATAAACAGATAATATACATTTTTAAAAAACAAAATGGGTTGTTAGCTCAGTTGGTTAGAGTCCCCCGCTCATAACGGGGAGGTCGAGTGTTCGAGTCACTCACAACCCACCACTTTTTTTGTTTTTATTATTTTTTCGTTTTTGATGCCTCTTCTCTTTTTTAACTGAATTTATCCAAAGCCAATTTGATGAATAATATATTAACGTTGAGACAATAGTAGAGTAGAAAAAAGTTCCTACATATAAAGGGATTAATACAGCATCAATATGTGCTGAAAACCATTTTGTTGTCAACTCTATATCCAAAGTGTCGCCACCAAGTAAAAAATTGCCCGTCATATACTCTATGTAGTATATAAAAGGCATCGTAACAGGGTTGCTTAACCAAACAGTACCCAAAGCTACAGGTACATTAAATCTAAAAATTAGAGTACTAAAAACAATAGCTAGCATCTGCATAGGCATAGGTATAAAAGCCCAAAAAACACCTAATGCAAGACCTCTGGTAATAGATTTTCTATTGATAGACAAATACTCTCTAGGAATTTTATGTTTTTTTATAAATTTATTAATCTTTTTGCTATTATTTTTACTGTTTTTATTAAATATCTTTCTAATCATTAGGTTTTCAAAACTCTATTTATTAAAGGCTATTTTCTGTGTAAATTTAATAGATTCCTCTTTTTTACATGTAAGTTCTACCATATCTTTTTCAAAAAACATAACTATAGTTGAACCCATCTCAAATCTTCCTAACTCATCACCTTTTTTAATAAAAAGATTCTCATACTTATAGAGTTGTGCTACTGAATTTTTAACATTTGTTTGAATATTATTATCAAATACAAATTTTATCTTTCCTACATTTAAAGCTCCTACAAAAACCATGTAAAAAACTCTTTCGTTTTCTGTGTAACACTCTAAAATAACTCTCTCATTTTCTATAAATAGTGCTGGAATTTTTCTAAGCCATGTAGAGTTTACTGGATAGAGTTTACCCGGTACATGTACAGCTTTTTTGATTCTCATGTTACATGTGGCATGATAGCGATGATAATCTTTAGGAGAAAGATAAAAATTTAAATATTCTCCGTCTATTAATCTATTTTTCTCTTTTGTTAAAATATAGTCTCCTAAAAAAGTGTTTACATTATAAGAGTGTCCTTTTATCTGTAAAGCTTGTTGCTCCTCTATTTTCCCACACTCACTAATATATGCATCACAAGGCGATATAAACTCATTTACATTAAGTTCTAACTCTCTTTTTACTTTTAATGGTCGTGTAAAAAGCTTGTTGAGACTACTATAAGTATCTACTGGTAAAAATTCACTCAAATCTACTTTTGTGAATTTAACATAAACTTTATTTATAATATTTTGAATAACAGGATTAAACTCTTTTTCTGCAAATTTCCCAAACAGACGTGAAATACAGCTACTTTTAAAATTACTCATTGGACTCTTTCAATTATGATATAATCAATTATAATATCTAAAAGGAGCTTTGTATTGACTTTTGCAACCTTAATTGACAGGCAAGATATGGTAAAAAACTTAGAAAATTTAGGCTACAAAACGCCAACACCAATACAGGTAAAAACACTACCTATAATACTAAAAAAACAAGATGTACTGGCAAAATCAAAAACAGGAAGTGGTAAAACTGTTGCTTTTGGAATACCTCTTATACTTGAGCTTAATATTCAAAAAAGATACGAGGCGAGTGCTATCGTTTTAGCCCCATCAAGAGAGTTAGCAAATCAAGTAGCAAGAGAGTTAAGACAATTAGCATCATTTGTGAAAAATACTAAAATTTTAACGCTTTGTGGAGGTACTCCCATGAAGGGTCATGTGCAATCCATTAAACATGGTGTCCACATAGTAGTAGGAACTCCCGGTCGAGTTTTAGCGCTTTTAAAAAAAGGGTCGCTTGACCTAAATTTTATTAAAACATTGGTTTTAGATGAAGCAGATAAAATGTTAGATATGGGGTTTTTTGAAGATATTGAAAAAATTATAAATTACACACCAAAAAGTAGGCAAACTCTTCTTTTTTCTGCCACTTTTGACATTAAAATACTTGAGTTTAGCAAATCTATACAGAACAATAGAGTAAAAATTGAAATTGAAAACGAAAAATTAAATATTCAAGAGAGGTTTTTTAAATTCTCAAATGATGGCATGGAGAGAGTTATACAACACTTTAAACCTCAAACATGTATTATTTTTTGTAATACAAAAATAAAATGTAAAGAGTTAGAAAAACGACTTCAACATAGCAACTATGATGCACTTAGTATTCATAGTGATTTGGAGCAAATTGATAGAGATGAAACTCTTTTAGAATTTATTCATAAAAGTTGTACTTTTCTTGTGGCTACAGATGTCGCAACTCGTGGCTTAGATATACCAAATGTTGATTTAGTCATTAATTATGATTTACCACAATCTAAAGAGACTTATATTCATAGAATTGGTCGAACTGGGCGCATGAATAAAGTAGGCTTAGCTGTATCGTTTGCAAGGGGTCATGAAGAGTATCTTGATGTAAAACTAGAAAATATCGACTCTTTACATGTAGCCTCTTCACAATCATACAGAGCAAAAATGAGAACACTTTGCATAAATGGAGGCAAACGCGACAAAATAAGAGCTGGAGATATACTGGGCGCTCTTGTAAAAGAAATGGGGCAAGATGTAGAACATATCGGCAAAATTTTAATCAACAAAAAAGAGTCTTATGTCTCAATAAATAGTAAATTCTCTAAAGAGGTATTTGAAAAAATCAAAAAATCAAAAATTAAAGGAAAAATATTTAAAGTGTGGATACTTTCATAAAAGTAGGCGATCTCTCATCTTCTCTTTTGTAAATTGATTTTTTCTTAAATTCGGATCTATTATCTGTAAACTTTAGTGTTTTTACATGCAAAGTCCAAAGTGTTGGATTCATAGCTAAAGCATAAATAAAAGTTTTTATATATAGTGCTTTTTCATGTAGTGTCGCTTTTTTTATAACCCCACTAAATTGCAGACCTCTAATTTTTCTAACCTCTTTTGTCTCTAAAGCTATAACTCCTGCATAATTTGAATTAATATTTAACTCTTTTATGTGTCTAGTAGAGTTTTTAGATGCAATAATAAAATTGACCTTCACCTCATCAAATGCATAAAAACAACTTGCACTATGAGGTAAATTGTCTCTACATGTGCAAAGACTAAGAAGATGATGCTCTTTGATAAACTCTACTATTTTTTTCAACCATTTACCCATTGGAGGTACTTTTGTATTGCTTCTAAGTGAGTCAATAGATAGTAAATTGAGATTAACCAAATGAGAAGAATCAAGCTTTGCCACATTAAAAATATCTTTTTTCTTATCTTATGTTTAGTGATAATTATAGCAAATAATGCCCCAAAAATGCCTCCTGCTATACTAAAAAAGTATAAACTTATTTCTGGAACTCTTGCTCTCTCTTTAGATGAGTTATATTTATCAATAACAAAAAGTAAAAATGTAAATATATTAATTGATGCAAAATACCAAAACACAACAGGCATAATAGGCATAAAACTATTAAGAAGAAAACTAGAAACTACTAAAAGCAACATTAAAACTATGCGAAACCCATTACAACACATTGTAAACCTCTTTTTTATTACAGTATAAGATACTTAATTAATTATAATAAAATATCTTACTAAATTTGTAGATTATATCGACTATGTTATAAAAAGTCTATTATAATTAATCACTTCTTCTTCTTGAGCCTCTACTGCTTCGATTGCCTCTGTAGCTTCTGCTACCTCCACGATTTGCATTTCTTCCATATCTTTTATTGCTTTTACTTCTCTCTTTTTCTGCAAGTCTTTTTATAATACCACTTATAGAATTTTTATCAAATCCAATTTTATCTGGTCCTTGAGGAGAGTTTTTACTCATTATTACCGAGATAAGTTTTAGTGCAATTTGGGACATATCCATTTTTTCTTCAAGAAGATTGAGTAGTTTTTGAGCATCGCTATTATTTAACTCAACATGTGTTATATCATGTGCCATTTTATCTAATCTACTCTTATTGACATCTAGCAAAGTTGGTACAAGTTTATGATTCAAGTTTGAACCAACTTTTTTACCAATACGTTGCATAGAGTGATACTCATTAGGAGTAACTAGAGTAATTGCCGTTCCTTTTTTTCCTGCTCGTCCAGTTCTTCCAATTCTATGAACATAACTCTCTGGGTCAAAAGGCATGTGAAAGTTAAACACATGAGATATATCAGTAACATTTAATCCACGAGCGGCCACATCAGTTGCAACAAGAATTTCAAGTTGAGAACTTCTAAATGCTTTTATAACACTCTCTCTTTGATTTTGCTCCATGTCGCCATGAAGACCTTTAGCAATATAACCTACTGCCATAAGGTGATTAGAGAGTCTATCAACCTCTTTTTTTGTCCTACAAAATATAATTGATTTAATTGGGTCAGTGGCATCTAATAGCCTAAGTATTGCATTGTCTCTTTCGTACTCATTAATTACATAGTACTGTTGTTCAATATCTGTATTTGTAGTGCTATCTTTAGGAGTTACACTTACATATTGTGGATCTTTTAAGATTTTTTTTGCAAGTTTTTTAATAGGTTCGGGCATAGTTGCAGAGAAAAGTAGTGTCTGTCTCTCTTTAGGCATGTATGAAAAAATTCGTTCTATATCTTCTAAAAACCCCATATCTAGCATCTCATCAGCTTCATCTAGAACAATGATTTTTGGAGTGAAATTTCTTAATCTATTGTTTTTTAAAAGGTCAATAAGACGCCCCGGAGTTGCAACAACTACAGATGCCCCTTTGTCAATAAGTCCAATTTGGCGAGAGTAAGAACTTCCACCATATACCGTTACTGTTTTAATTCCAGTTGTGCGACCGAGTGAAAAAAGTTCATCACTTACTTGTGTAGCAAGCTCTCTTGTTGGGGTTATTACCAAAATTTCTACTCTATGAGAGTGTTCATTTATCATGCTAATACTTGGTAATCCAAATGCTGCTGTTTTGCCTGTTCCTGTTTGTGCTTGTGCTACTATATCGTAGCCTTTAAGAATTAAAGGGATTGCCTCTTTTTGAATTGGGCTTGGCTCTTTAAAACCAGCCTCCTTAATAGCTTTCATGATATTTTCACTTAGCTTAAATGATTCGAATGTAGTGTCCATTATTTTTCCTGTGTATAATTTATCTAAAACTTTTAGCATAAAGTAAAAGTATATGTCAGGAAATGATTCTATTTGCACAAAATTGTATGGGTTTCAAATATTTTGAGAAACTTTGCAACTAGTATTTAAAAACATACTAGCTTGCTGAAAGTATTTGTCAGTCTTGAGTAAGCTTTAATTTCATTTACGATTAAGTTCTAAATGTGGTGAATTATATCTCAATTTTACTTAAGTTTTAATTGAAGTTTTTTATGGGCTTGAAATATTGGAAATTATATTCACTTTTTATGATCTCTGTAGCTAGTTCTAAAGCTCACTCTCTAAAGTATTTTAAAATTATTTACCTTTCTTTTTGTCATCTCTTGTTTAAGTGGTTTGATTTATGAGTTGAAGTATAATTTGAAGAATTCAATAATTAAGTTCATTATTAATATTTCAAAAGTATCTTTTTTCTATAATATATATATGAGATTATGATACTTGCTATAAAAACAATCAATACTGCCAATAGACCTGCATATTGTATTAAAATAATACCTGGTGCAAGATAGGCGAATATAACAGTAATCATAGAGGTATAAATACCGCCCTTTTCGTATCTGTAAGTAACTATGCCAATACTTATAGCAAATAAAACTGTCGCAACTGGGAAGAGTGCAATAAGTAGAAAAAATGCCAAATCATAAGCTCTTTTTTTATTTTTTAGTGCCTCTTTCCAATAAGAGATTATGTTTTTAACTTTGTTGACTCTATTGCTGGACTCAGTTGTAAGATACAGTTTTTTAAAGTTTACCTGTTCTATCTTCTGATTTAAAATCTCAAAAATTTTTCCATTATTTAGTTCTAGTTTTACTGCACCGCTATTATTGTGTATATTAGCATTTTTAGCAGTTATGATTTTTTCTGCATTAGTTGAAGTCTTTTCTTGATACATGACTACTCCGCCATAGTTATCTTGGTTGTCATTTTTATCAATATAGACTAGCCAATTAGAAAATTTTTGACCAAATTCTGTTGCTTTGATGTTGAATTTTGCTTCTGATTTTTTATAATCCAGAAAATTTGTATTGAGCTGTCTAGCCATTGGTATGAGAACTAAAATATTTATAATTAAAAGAAGTGAAAGTAAAGATGAAACTACGACAAAAAGTTGTACAATTTTTTTTGGTTCGTAGGTAAGAGTAAAAAGAACTATAGTTTCATTCTCTTTTGAGAGGTTAAATAAAGAGATGCTAAGAGCGATGAAAAAAGTTATAGGTAGAGTGTATATTATTATATTTGGTAGTAAATATATATACATAAGTACTAATTCAGCAAAATTTATTTTAATAACCGCAGTTATGCTTGCTATTTTTATAAAAAATATAATAGAAGTTATAAAAAATAGTGTAAAAAATAGAGATGCAAATAGGGAGCTAAAATGTTTTAATAGGTAAAGATTAACTCTACTCATAAATTATCCTAATTAAATTTGTTGCTTGTTCAGAAAATATCCAAGTTATGTATAATCCAAATGCTAAAAAAGGTATAAAAGGCAATTCATACTCTTTTTTAGAGAGTATAAAAAAAACAATTAGTGCCATAAGAGCCGAGATATATATAGCAATAAGTCCTAGCTCAACACCTACGGTTGCTCCTATAATTCCAGCTATGATAATATCGGCTTCACCCATGGCATCTTTTTTAATAATCCAAGAGACTACAAAACGAAGTAGTGTGAATCCTCCAATTAAAAACAAAGCAGAACTAAAAGAGTTAAAAAAATCACCAACTAGAAAGGATACGAAAAGAGTGGGTATGCTAATGCAATCAGGAACAGCTTTATATTTTAAATCTATGACACTAAGTGCTAGAAGCATAGAAAAGAGTATTGAATAGATAAATGCTTCACTTACAGAATCAATGCGAAGTGCGATAGAGATAAACATGCAAGCAGTTAGGAACTCTATAATAATGTATTGTATAGATATTTTTTCTTTGCAAAATGCACATTTTCCACCAAGAAGTATCCAAGAAAATATAGGTATGTTGTGGTACCATTTTAACGGTTTTTGACATGTCATACAGTGAGATGCAGGCAAAGAGATATTTTCATTTTTTGGAACTCTTAAAATAATTACATTTAAAAATGAGCCAATGATTACACCAATTAAACCAGAAAAAACAATTAATTCTAATGTTGATGTCATCATAATGCTCCAAATCTTCTTGATGTTGTTCTGTATTTTGATAGTATTGTTTCAAGCTCTCCAATACTAAAATCGGGCCATAGAGTATTAGTAAAAAAAAGTTCTGCATAAGCATTCTGCCAAAGTAAAAAATTTGAAAGCCTCTGATCACCACCTGTGCGAATAAGCAAATCAATATCTGGAAAATTTGAAGTATCTAGCAGGTTACTTATGTCTTGTTCGTCTACTTTTTTACCTTTTTTGATAGCTCTATTTACAGCTCTTGTTATCTCATCACGAGAGCCATAGTTTATTGCCAAGATTTGTGTCATACCTGTACATTGTGAAGTCTCTTTTTTTACATGCAAAACAGCTTGTTGTAAAGGTTTTGAAAATCTACTTATATCGCCTATAGTATCAAATTTAATATTGTTTTTCTGTAGAGTTTTTAACTCTTTTTTTAAAAATTTAATAAGAAGTTTCATTAAAAATTCTATCTCTATTTTTGGTCTTTTCCAATTCTCTGTACTAAATGCATAAAGAGTAAGATATTTAATACCAATTTTTACACAATATTCTGTAATAGTACGAGCATTTTTTGCACCTTTATTGTGTCCGTTTGAGCGTTTTTTATTTTGTCTTTGTGCCCAGCGACCATTGCCATCCATAATAAAAGCTAAGTGTTTTAAATCATTTACCAACATGTTACACTTTTAAATTTAACATCGTTTTATCAGAACTATATAGAGGTTCTATAAGTTTATTTATACTTATATTTGTTGCTATATTGGATTTGTTAAGAAAAAAAAGTGTTTGATTATAAAAGACTTCTAAAGTAAGTATTCCCTGCTTTATATAGCCTCTCATGGGACCTAAATTATCATATCCGCAATAGAGTTCTATATTGTCAATTTCTAGCTTTATTTGCAGTAGAGTATTTTTTTTATTATGTTTTAATGGAAGATGCATAATGTTCTTTTTTAAAGCTATAATCATTATGCTAAAAATTTTAAAAGTATTTTTTTCTATCTCATCTTTTGCTAAGTTCTCTTTTATCCACTCCTTAAATGTGCTTATAGGAGATTCTACTTGTGATATTTGACTTAAAAAATCACTAAGTTCTATATCTAAAAATTCTTTATCTTGTTGTAAAAAATTTGGTTTTTTTATTAGATTTGAGATAGTTATAATGCCCGCTTTCCCCTCTCCAAAACTGCCCCAATACTTTCCGCCACACTCTAGTTTTTTTTGACTTTTTGTAGTAAACTCTTTTGTTCCTAGCAGTAGTTTGTATCTATCTAGCCCAAGATTTTTTATAACCTCTATCGTAATAGGTAGAGAACTATTAAATCTAAGCGATTTTTTACTATTTTCATTAGTATTCATTTTTGTTAGTTTTGAAATTGTATTTATCATAACTCTTTTGATAACTTTACTATATGATTTGCTACTATCTGTTTACTAGCAAGTTTTATTTTTTTTTCACTCTGTTTTGTTATAAAAGTAATCTCATTTTCAAGACTTCCAAAACCATTTTTATCTCCCAATATATTGAGACATACTGCATTGAGTGATTTTTTATTTAACATGTTTCTTGCATTATGCAAAGCTGTATTTTCATTCATTTCAGCTTTAAATCCTATGGTTTTTATATTTTTTTTGTCAATTTCTAGTAAAATATCTTCATTTTGTATAAGTTTTAGATTCCACTCATGTCCCAACTCATTTTTTTTAAGTTTTCCACTTTGTGTCTCTTTGGGAATAAAATCACTTATAGCAGCACACATTATTAAATAAGAATCCTTGGAAATTGAATTTTGAATCGCTTTTTTATACTCTTTAGAACTTTTTACATGTAGAGTCTTGATAAGCGGATATTTTTTTTGCTTTGAAGTAATAAGAGTTACATTAGCTCCCGCAACATAATAAGCATAAGCTAAAGCATTTGCTTGTTTGCCACTTGAAAAATTAGTAAGACACCTTGTGTCATCTATTTTTTCTATACTTCCTCCTCCGGTTATAATTACTTTTTTATTTTTCCAAAATATATCTTTTAAAAGTTCTCGTGTGGTTACATCAAATATGTATTTAGGTTTTGCTAAAGCTCCGGCTCCTCTATCATTACAAGCTAGAAGTTTATTTTGTGGTTTACATGTTATGAAACCTAATTTTTTAAGTTTTTGTAGACTTTTTATTGTGGCAGGATTTAATAACATGTTTGTATTTGCTGAAGGTGCTATGATGATTTGTTTATTAAAAGCTAGTATTGTTTGCATTAACAGATTGTCTGCGATACCATTTGCTATTTTATTTATACTATTTGCACTCATGGGTGCGATGACAAAAATATCTGCCCATTTACCTACATGTATATGATTAAGCTCATCTGCCCAACTTTCTGTACCTACATGTAAGACTCTATTTTGGCTAATAGCTTCAAAAGTGAGAGGGCTAATAAATCGTTTTGCCTCTTCACTCATAATTATTTTTACACTAGCTTCTGCTTTAATAAATAACCGTATAATTTCTAGTGTTTTGTATATTGCTATACTCCCGGTTACTCCTATAAGTATTTTTCTGTTTTTAAGCATTATTTTTACCAAAAAATTTATAGAAAAAATTATCTATTATTTTCAATTTTGCTCTAGCTAATACCAAAGAGCCTTTTTTAATATTTTGTGTAACAGTTGTTCCACTCGCTATTATGACATCATCTTCTATCACTATAGGAGCAATGAGTTGAGAATCACTTCCTACAAAGACATTTTTCCCGATGATAGTTTTATGTTTCTCTTTTCCATTATAGTTACATGTAATAGTTCCACAGCCTATATTTGTTCCAGAGTCTATTTGGCTATCTCCAAGGTAGCTTAGGTGTCCAGCTTTTACACCTTGAAGAGTTGATTTTTTTATCTCTACAAAGTTTCCTATTTTAGAATCAATTAAGATGGATTCTGGTCTAATTCTTGCCATAGGTCCAATTTCGGAATTTTTTAGTGTGCTATTTTCAACAATAGAGTTTGTTTTTATGATAGAGTTTATAATTTTACTACCTCTTAAAAGCGATACTCCGCTTTGTAGTACAGTTTCACCTTCTATTTTTACATCACTCTCTATGTAGATAGTTGATGGCAGGCTCATTATGACTCCATTTTCCATAAACCGCTTTTTTATTCTTTTTTGCATTATCTCTTCTGCCATGCTTAAATGATATTTTGAGTTTACTCCCATAAAACTCTCTTCACTGATTTGAATCGCTTTTACCTCTATATTTTGCTCATGAGCCATGCTAATTAAATCTGTTATATAGTACTCTTTTTGAGTGTTACTATTTGAAAGTTTAGGTAGGTTTTGATTTAAAAATTCTGTGTCAAATAGATATACTCCAGCATTTACACTGTTAATAAGTAGTTCATTTTTTGAAGCATCTTTGTGTTCTACAATTTTTAACACTTTACGAGAAATATCCATAACAACTCTTCCATATCCCATAGGGTTAATGCAAGTAAAACTACTCATTACTACTTTTGAATCTTCTTTTAAAAAATATTTCATATCATTAGCTTCTATGAGAGGCATGTCGCCATTTAGAATTAAAATTTTTTTATATTTTGGTTTTACATTTTTTATAGCTCCACCAGTTCCAGGAAAGTTTTCATAATCTTGAAGTACATAAGTTATATCTTGAAAATAATTACTAATATGCTCTTTTATAAGGTCTGATTGGTGATGCAATACTACATGTATGTCATCTGAAATTTTTTTTGCTTCTTTAATAATGTGATAAAGCATAGAAAATCCACTTATTGCATGTAGAACTTTTGGTTTTTTTGATTTCATTCTTGTTCCAAATCCAGCGGCCATAATTGCTATTGATACATGCATAGCACAACTCCTTTCAATAAATTATAAATAGCTATTATATTATCTAAATAATGTTTTAATCGTTATAAAATAGTTTTTTTAACCACTTTTTAATATAAAAACAATTAAACTATATAAAATTTATAGAGTTACAAGGTAGATAAATATGGATTTAGGAACCGTTGTTGGTTTTGTGCTTACGGTAGTGCTTCTTTCTGGTGCTATGGCGATGGGTGTTGGTATTGGTCCTTATGTCGATATAGCATCCATTTTAATTGTTTTTGGCGGTACTTCAGGAGTTGTTTTAGTAGGTTTTAAGATGGAGCAGATTAAAAATCTTAGTAAGATTTTTATGGTAGCTGTTATGCCTCCAAAAGAGAATATGCCAAAACTTATTAAAACAATGGTTGACTACTCAACAAAAGCAAGACGAGATGGCATACTTGCACTAGAAACTGATGCGAATAGTGAAGAGAATGATTTTCTTAAAAAAGGACTCTCTATGGCTGTAGATGGTAGCGAGCCAGACACCATAAGAGATATGCTTGAAACAGAAATGGAAAAAACAAGTGATAGGCACAAAGCTAATGCACAAATTTTTGCTCAATTGGGCGGTTTTTCTGGTGCTATGGGAATGATAGGCACTCTTATAGGTCTTGTTGCTATGCTTCTTAATATGACAGACCCTTCTGCTATTGGTCCTGCTATGGCACTTGCTCTACTTACTACTATGTATGGTGCTATGATTGGTAATATTATTGGTTCTCCAATTGCAAATATTCTTGAAATTAGAAATGATGATGAAACTCTATCTAAAACTCTCATAATCGAAGGCATCATGGCAATTCAAGCAGGAGATAATCCAAGAATTTTAGAGGGTAAATTGTTAGCATTCTTATCACCTAAAATGAGAATTTCGCAGTTTGACTAGGAATATATAATGGCTAAGAAAAAATGCCCAAAATGCCCAAAATGTATGCCCCAATGGTTAGCTTCTTTTGGTGATTTAATGTCACTACTTTTGTGTTTTTTTGTTTTACTACTCTCTATGTCAACAATTGATGCTAAAAAGGTGCATGAGGCGGTAGGTTCATTAGCAGGAGCATTAAGTATACTTGAAGGTGGAACAAAAACAGAGGTAAGTCGAGAACGCCAACAAAAAGCAACACTTATTGAGGTAGAGGAAGAGACTGCAAACAGAGTAATTACTGCGCAACTTAAACAAACAATTGTAGAGATAAATGAGATGTTAAAAATAACTGGTGGCCCAGAAATAGAACTCGAAGAGGCTGAAGAAGGGTTCATAATAAGGCTTCCTAGTAAACTTCTATTCAAATCTGGATCGGCTGTTATTCAAAATGAAGATGCTAAACTGTTTTTGAGGCGTATATCTCTTATAGTAAAAAAATTACCAAAAAATGTACATGTGCAAGCAATAGGTCATACAGATATACATGCACCTAGAAGTTCAGGTCTATTTAAAGATAATTGGGAATTATCAACCGCAAGAGCAGTGAGTGTTGTAAAAGAGTTGATTAAAAATAGAATTGACCCTATTAGAACGACAGCTTCTGGAAAAGCAGAATTTGAGCCAATTGCTTCAAATACTACAGAAGATGGGAGAGCCAAAAATAGAAGAGTTGAGCTTCATTTTTCCTCATTAGATAAAAAAACAAAAGAAAAAACTCAAAAAAGTATACTAGATACTACATTAGAGATGCAATAGTTGAAGAGAATTTTAATACTGTTTTTATTTTTTAGTGTCAATTTACTTATGGGGGCTGATACAATTCCTACGGTTAATCTTAGTCTTAGCACCCCTGATTCTCCTCAACAATTAGTAACGAGTTTAAATTTATTGGTCGTTCTTACTATACTTGTACTTGCTCCTTCAATTATATTTATAGGAACTAGTTTTTTAAGACTTATAATTGTTTTTTCATTTTTACGACAAGCACTTGGAACTCAACAGATGCCACCAAATCAAGTTTTAGTTTCGCTTGCACTTATTTTAACATTTTTCATTATGGAGCCAATAGCAAAAGATGCTTATGAAGTGTCAGTGAAGCCATATCTTGCAGAAGAGATAGGGTATCAAGAGGCATTTGAAAAAGGCATTCAACCATTTAAGGCTTTTATGGTGAGAAACACAAGAGAGAAAGATTTAGCACTTTTTTTTAGGATAAGAAATCTTGATAATCCACAAAACATAGAAGATGTCCCTATTACAGTAGCAGTCCCAGCTTTTATTATAAGTGAGCTTAAAACCGCTTTTCAGATAGGCTTTCTTCTCTATCTTCCATTTTTGGTTATAGACATGGTTGTGGCATCAGTGTTGATGAGCATGGGTATGATGATGCTCCCGCCTGTCATGATATCTCTACCATTTAAACTATTAATCTTCGTGCTTGTAGATGGTTGGAACTTACTTGTTGGAAATTTAGTCGCCAGTTTTAATTGATCTAGTTTGGAATTTTAGAGGTCTTTAATTTCAAATAACTATTTTTTTATATATTTCATTTGCTTTATATAACGCTGTCAATATCCAAAACATAAATTCAAGCATGTAGTGCTACAAAAAAGACAAATACTTTCAATAACTTTAGTAATTTCATGACATGTCATGATTTTATATTAAAGCTAATCTTTCATCTTTTTCTCTAATTTATGAGCATAATAAGATATAGGGTAAGTAAGAGTGAGATAACCAAGCCCAAGAGGTATATAGCTCTCTAGTGTTGAATAGGTAAAAGCATTGACCTCTTGTGCATTCATGGTAAACTCACTTATAGATATAATTGACAATAAAGATGAGTCTTTAATAATCGTAGCAAACTGTCCTGTGAGTGGTGGCAACATTCTTTTGTATGCTTGCGGGAATATGATATACATGTAAGATTGTGCTGGAGTAAATCCAAGTGATTTTGCAGACTCATACTGTCCTTTGTCTATGCTTTTTATTCCTGCTCTTATAATTTCACTAACATAAGCTCCAGCAAACATAGAGAGTATGACAACTCCTACTACATAGCGATTATTGAAGCCGAGGTTATTTGCAAAAATATAAAAAAATATAAGTATTTGAACTAAAAGCGGTGTACCTCTAATAATCTCTATATAAAATTTGGAAAAAAATCTAACTAATATAAATTTTGAGTTTTGTCCATAGGCAAATATAGTGCCAATAATAAGACTAAGCAAAAGAGCAAAAGAAGATATATAGATAGTAACTAAAAATCCATCAATAAATTTTTGCTTATACTCATATATATTTTTCCAATAAAAATCATAAGAGATATTTGTAAACATAACATAAAATAGAGTTCCTAATATAGAACAGAGGAGTAGAAAATTGAATATATAGACACTCTTTCTAGTTTTTATATCTTTTTTTTGGTCAATTTCTTGAATAAAAAAATCTTTTAATATGAGTTGTCCTTAAAAAAAAATTCTATACCAAGCTCGTTAAAAGTATCTTTTGCTTCGCTTAGATATTTTGTTGAAAGTTTATCAAAAGTTCCATCATTTTTTATTTTTTCTATAAAAGCATTTACTCTATTTTTTAATTTTGTGTTATCTTTTTTTATTGCTATTGCCCAGTATTCTGGAGAATCTTGAAAAGGCTTAAGTAGTGCTTTTGTTGTTGTTTTATGTCTATTCCAATTTTTATATACAGTAAGCTGGTCATACAAAAACCCATCTGCTTTTTTTTGAATAACTTCTAAAACAGCGGCACTCTCTTTATCAAAAATCAATAAATTGGCATTTTTTAAGTGTTCTCTTGCATAGATATGTCCAGTAGTTCCTTTTTTTACTGCAATTTTTTTGCCCTTTTGGTTTAGGTCATTTATGTTTTTTATATCACTTGATATATTTGTTAGTATCGCTAAGTATGATTGAGCATAAGGTATAGAAAAATCTACAGTTTTTGCACGCTGTTTTGTTACAGTCATAGATGAGATTACAAGATCAACTTTTTTGGTTTTTAAAGAAGGTATTAATCCGTCCCAAGCTATGTTTTCTATCACAACTTTACGATTTAAATACTCTCCAAGAGCATATGCTAAATCAACACTTACTCCTGAAGGTTTGCCTTGTTTATCGCTCATTTCAAATGGAGGATACTGAAGTTCCATACCGACAATTAACGGTTTACTATCTCCATATAATTGTGTGAAGCTCAAAAATAGAGTAACCACAAAAGTGTTTATCTGCTTTAACATTGTGTTCCTTTTGCAAATTTTGTTATTGCATAGATAACTCTTTTATGGATTGTATTTAATAAAAATAAAAGATAAATAAAATCAACTTTTAATTTAACAATTTTTTTGTGGTTTTATTTGCCATAAAAGTTTTGAATAGTATGCATCTATGTCAAAATCTTCACCTATTTTAGCAACACCATCTTCAATAGCAGCTCTTGCAACTGCGGTACTAACTTCAGGTAAAACTCTTTTATCGAATGGTTTTGGAATGATATAGTCATATCCAAATTTTAAATCTTCTCCACCGTATGCCTCTTTAACATAAGTAGGTACATCTTTTTTAGCTAAGCTTGCGAGTGCTTTTGCAGCAGCCATTTTCATATTTTCTGTTACTTTGGTTGCTCTAACATCTAAAGCACCTCTAAAAATAAATGGAAAACCTAAAACATTATTTACTTGATTTGGGTAGTCACTTCTCCCGGTCCCCATCATAACATCATCTCTAACTTCAGCTACAAGTTCTGGAAGTACTTCTGGAACTGGATTAGACAAAGCAAAAATAATTGGGCTAGTGTTCATAGAAGCTATCATCTCTTTAGATACAATGTTTGGAGCAGAAAGCCCTAAAAACATGTCTGCATTTTTCATGGCATCACTTAAAGTTCTATCTTTAGTATCTATTGCAAATAGAGCCTTGTATTTGTTGAGGTCATCTCTTTTAGAGTGAATAACCCCTCTTGAATCAAGCATAACAATATTGTTTGCTCCTAAAAGTCTATACATCTTTGCACAAGCAATTCCCGCAGCTCCAGCTCCCGAAACGACTATTTTCATAGTATCAATATTTTTGCCACTAATTTCAAGTGCATTAATAAGTCCAGCGGTTGTTATCATGGCAGTTCCATGTTGATCATCATGCATCACAGGAATATCTACTAATGCTTGAAGTTTCTCCTCTATCTCAAAACACTTTGGTGCTTTAATGTCTTCTAAGTTGATTCCACCAAAAGTTGGCGACATAGCTCTACAAATATCTATTATTTTTTTAGGGTCTTTTTCATCTAACTCTATATCAAAAGCATCAATATTAGCAAATGCTTTGAAAAGTATAGATTTTCCCTCCATTACAGGCTTGCCGGCAACAGCACCTATATCGCCAAGTCCAAGAACAGCAGTAGAATCTGTAATAACCGCTACTAAATTACTCTTATTTGTGTACTTGTATGCTAATTCTGGGTCGTTAGAAATATCTCTACAAGGGTAGGCCACGCCAGGAGTATACGCCATTGAGAGATCTCTAGCAGTACCGCAAGGTTTTTTGATACTTATTCCTATTTTTCCACCAATGTGATACTCTAATGATTCCTCTTTTGTAACTTTTATACTCTTTGCCATTCTAAACTCCTCTTTTGCATAAATTATCAACTCTTTTGATAATATTTTTTAAGCCAACTATACTTAAAACATCAAATATAGATGGGCTAATCGCACTTCCTACTATTGCAATTCTTATAGGTTGAGCTAACTGCTTTAGTTTTAGATTATGATTTTTTAAAAAACCATTCACTACATTTTTAAAATCATCAGCTAAAATTATATTTTTTTTTGTTTTTAATTCATTATTAAATGCTCTTAAAATTTCTAGTGTATCGACATTTAAAAACTTTTCAACTGCTTTTTGATCATAATTAGTCGGCTCATTAATAATAGAATTGGCTATATCTTTTAGTTCATTTATGTTTTTTGCTCTATCTCTTAAGAGGTCTATTAATGCCTCTGATTTTTCAAATCCGCTTAAATCTAAACCGTACTCTTTTAAAACTTCTATTAATCTGCTTACATGTAGAGTTTTTATATACTGTGCATTTATCCAATATAATTTTTCTATATTGTATGCTGAGGCTGATTTGTTTATATCGTTTGGATTAAAAAACTCTAACATCTCATTCATGCTAAAAATTTCTTGATCTCCATGACTCCAACCAAGGCGAACAAGAAAATTCAAAAGTGCTTCAGGTAAAATACCATCTTTTTTATAATCCATAACGCTCATAGCCCCATCTCTTTTTGAGAGTTTTTTACCATTTTGGTTTAATATCATAGGTACATGGTAAAATTTTGGTATATTTAATTTAAGTGCATTATAAATAACTATCTGTTTGGGAGTGTTAGATAGATGGTCATCTCCTCGTATAACTTCAGTAACGCCCATTAAAGAATCATCGACTGCAACTACAAAATTATATAAAGGAGTTCCATCATCTCTTGCTATTACAAAATCATCTAAAACATTTTTAACATCAAACTTCACTTCACCTTTTACTCCATCAATAAAGCTAATTTGACCTTCAAGCGGAGCTTTTATTCGTACAACTGGTTTTATATTAGCAGGCGGAGTTCCATTAAACTCTCTGTATCTTCCATCGTATTTGGTTCTCTCTTTGTTGTTCTTTTGTCTCTCATGAAGTTCATTTTTCTCTTCATCGCTCATGTAGCAGTAGTATGCTTTTTTCTCATTTAAGAGTTGTTGAATATATTTTTTATATATATCGGATCTTTTTGATTGGTAAATTATCTTTTCATCATGGCTTAATTTTGTCCATTTAAAAGCTTCTTTTATAGCAATAACCGCTTCTTGTGAGTTTCTTTTTAAGTCAGTATCTTCAATGCGTAAAAGAAACTTTCCATCATTTTTTTTTGCCCAAAGATAGCAATACAAAGCAGTTCTAAGACCGCCTACATGTAAATATCCTGTTGGAGAAGGCGCGAAGCGTGTTACTAGCATGAATTTTCCTTTAGCTATAACTACTATTTATATCAAATTGTAACTTTTTTTAAAAAAATTCCAAATATTCTACTGTTTAAATAAAGTTTAAATTTAGATAATGTTATCATTATAGGTTTTTTTTACTTATAAAAGGATTATTATTGAAAACTACTTTTAGGTTATTGGTTAGTATGTTTGTCTGTGTCTCCTTTGGATTTTCTGGAATTATTACTGGAATTTCTGTTATTGTTAATGACGAACCAATTACACTTTATGAAGTATATAAATATTCAAAAAAGTTTAAAATTACCAGAAAAGAGTCTTTAGATGTACTCATAAGGCAAAAACTTGAAGAGTCGCAAATTAAACAATTTCATATTGATGCAGATATATTTGAAGTAGACAAATATATTGAGAGTATAGCCAATAGAAACAATATTAGCAAATATGAATTTTTCAACATGTTAAAGAAAGAGAATGTAAAAATAGATGACTATAAAAAACAGATAAAACAACAGATAAAAAGAGATAAACTCTACCAAAGTATCTATAAAGACAAATTAAAAGGTGTAGAAGATAGCGAAATAAAAGAGTTTTATGATAAAAATCCAACTGATTTTATGCAAGCAAATAGTTTTAATCTAACAATATACACATCTCAAAATGATAAAGACCTACAAGCAATACAAAAAAATCCTATGCTTCAATTAGAAAGTGTAAAAATTGAAAAAAGATTTTTAACTGAAGAGACTTTAAACAACCAATTAAAAACACTATTAAACGCAACAGAACAAGGCAAGTTTACTCAAATTGTAACTATTCAAAATAGATCAACTATGTTCTACATAGAAGAGAAAAAAGATTTTAAAAAAGTCTCATATGAAAATGCAAAAAATAGTATATATAGAGCTATATCAAAACAAAAAGAGAGTAAAGTAATAAAAGACTACTTTGAAAAACTAAGAGCTTCTGCTACAATTAAAGTATTGAGATCACCATCTTAAATAGTAAAATAGAGTAAAATCTTTCTCCTATTTTTTTGTAACTTTCAATGGTTGCTGTTGTGTGATACAGTGAATATTACCACCGCCTAACAAAATTTCACGACTATTAATTGTAACTATTTTGTGATTTGGTAGTACTTTTTGTAATGTTTCTACTGCTATTTTGTCCTCTTTTACATTAAATATAGGCAAGATAACTCCTCCATTAACAATTAAAAAATTAGCATAAGATGCTGCTTGACGATCACCTTTTTTTTTAGGTATTTCTTCTTTAACCAAATCACAACCCATAGCCTCTTCTTCTGTTACAGTAATTGGTGGGTTTGGTAGATATAATTTATGTATTTTAAACTCTCTTCCTTTAGAATCCTTCTGGCTTGACAAAAGATCAAATGCTTTTTTACTCATCTCATATTGAGGGTCATTTTTATCATCCGTCCAAGCCAATACAACTGTTGCTGGTGCAATGAAGTGCAGTATATTGTCTACATGTTCATCTGTTTCATCAAGATATATTCCATTTTCAAGCCAAATAATTTTTTCTACATTAAGGAAGTTTTTAAGATTTTGATCAATTTCATTTTTGCTTAAATGGGGATTTCTACCTTTATGTAATAGACATGCTTGAGTTACAATACATGTACCCTCGCCATCTACATGTATAGAGCCTCCCTCAAGTACAAAATCATCAATTTTATATAGGTCTATATTTTCTAATTCACATATTTTTTTAGCTATTTGATTATCTTTATCCCAAGAAGAGTAGAGTCCATACTCTAATCCGCCCCAAGCATTAAACTCCCAATCTACTGCTCTTAGATTCCCTTTATCGTCTACTAGAAAAGCAGGGCCGGTATCTCTAATCCACATGTCATCACTACTCATTTCAATAACTTGAATATTATTGCCTAATGATTTTAAAGCATTTTGGTATTGCAAAGAGGATGCACAAACAACTACAGGCTCAAATTTTGATATTTCTTTTGCAACTTGAATAAATACTTTTTGAACAGGTTTTGCACAATAACGCCAATTGTCAGCTTTTTCTGGCCAAATCATCCATGTTTTTTCATGTTTTTCAAACTCTCCTGGCATTCTAAAGCCATCTTTTTTAGGTGTCGATACTAATCTTTTTGTCACTATTGTACTTTGGAGAGTTTTTTAAACATTAATTTGTCTTTTTATCGTATTTTTCTAAAAACTCCTCCAAGCTATATCTAGAGCGATACTCTGGAGTCATAAGATGAATCAATATATCTCCTAAGTCTATTACTATCCACTCATTGTCATCATCAACATGTAGATAAGATTCATCTTCAAGTCTTTTTTTTAAATCAACTAAAAGAGAAAAACCATGTCTCTCTCCTAAAGTTGAGGCTATTATGACTTGATCTACAAAATAATCTCTCTTAGTCATATCAAAAATTTGTATATTTTCTGCTTTTTTAGAGTCTAAAATATCTACTATATTTTCTATTCTATTTTTCATGATTTCCCTTATAAAACTCTTCTATATCTTCTTTAATTTCATTTGGTATAAAAGTTGTGTTCATATTTGAACGAAGTTTTGAAGAGCTTATTTTAACATTAATCGACAATTTTTTCAACTCTTCGGGTAAAGCAATTTTATCTCTTGAGGCGACTACAAACTCCACCATCTTTTCTAACTCTTCATATCTATGCCAAGTTTTCAAAAACTCTAAATTATCTGCACCAACAATAAGATATATTTTTTCTATATTGTATAAAGTTTTGAGATACTCTATAGTCACAATAGTAGCACTCGATACTCTACTGTTTACTTCAAAATCTAGCACTTCTATTGTCTTACATGTAAAGAGTTTTTTTAACCATTTTAATCTAAGTTTTGAAGGGGCAGAAGTTTGTGTTTTAAAAGGATTTAAGTATGCGGGAACAATAAATAGTTTCTCTATTTGCAAAGAGTTTAGAATCTCCTCTACAATCTTTTGATGTCCAGCATGTGGAGGGTCAAAAGAGCCTCCAAAAATTGCAATTTTCATTAAAGATTTCCTTACCTCATTTTAGGTAAAATACTTAATTGAGTTTAAATTTATTATATCATAAGGAAATTAAAATGGCACTAAAGATAGCAATTAACGGTTTTGGTCGCATAGGAAGATGTGTTGCTAGAATTATTGATAGCAGAGATGATGTTGAGCTAGTGTGCGTAAATGATACTGCCAGTAGAGACATGACAAAACAACTTTTGAAGTATGATAGTGTGCATGGAACATTTAGTGGAAAAATTAAGAGTCTAGATGATGATTATATGCAAATAGGAGACGCAAAAGTAAAAATGTTCTCAACAAGAGATCCAAAAGAGTTAAACTTTTCTGATTATGGAGTTGATGCTGTTTTAGAGTGTACAGGTGCATTTTTAACTATGGAAAAAGCACAAATTTTTATAGACCAAGGTGTAAAAAGAGTTGTTATGTCAGCTCCTTCAAAAGATAATACTCCTACATTTGTAATGGGTGTAAATGAGTTTGAGTATGCTGGACAAAATATAGTATCAAATGCAAGTTGCACAACAAATTGTTTAGGACCAGTTGCAAAAATTCTCGATGATTCTTTTGGAATTGAGAAGGGATTAATGACAACAATACATGCATATACAAATGATCAAAATATACTTGATGTCAAGCACTCCAAAGATCTGCGTCGTTCTCGTGCTGCGGCTATTAACATGATACCCACTACAACAGGAGCCGCAAAAGCGATAGGGTTGGTTCTTCCTCAACTAAAAGGCAAACTTCATGGTCAAAGTGTAAGAGTTCCAACTCCAAATGTATCGATGGTTGATTTAAATGTTTTGGTTAAAAAAGATACTTCAAAAGAGGAGATAAATAAGCTTTTAAAAGAAAAAGCAAATGGCAAATTAAAAGGAATTTTACAATTTGATGAAGAGTATAGAGTATCTCAAGACTTTGTAAGCTGTCCAGCAAGCTCTATAGTTGCAGCGGATTTAACACAAGTAATAGATAAAAACATGGTTAAAATTATGGCATGGTATGACAATGAATGGGGGTATTCGGTTAGATTAATCGATATGGCTCTTCATATTAATCAATAAAGGATAGTTTATGATACGCTCTATTAGAGAGATCGATATAGCAAATAAAAAAGTATTTATTCGTTGTGATTTTAATGTTCCTTTAGATGAATTTTTAAACATAACAGACGATAGGCGAATACGCTCAGCTATACAAACAATAAGATACTGTTTAGATAACGGTTGCTCTATTGTTGTAGCTAGTCATTTAGGTCGCCCTTTAGGAGTTTTTGAAAAAAAATACTCGCTTGAACCTGTTTTTAAAAGACTTACTCGTATACTTAATTGCAAAGTCAAATTTGCAAATGATGTTATAGGAACTGATGCAAAAAATAAAGTTTCATCTTTGCAAGCAGGAGAAGTTCTTGTTTTAGAAAATCTTAGATTTGAAAAAGGTGAGGTAGAAAATAGTAAAAAATTTGCAAAAGAGTTAGCCAATTTTGTAGATATTTATATTAATGATGCTTTTGGTGTTTGTCATCGTGCTCATGCCTCTGTTGAAGCTATTACTCAATATTTTAATAAAACTACAAGTGCTGCTGGATTTTTATTACAAAAAGAGGTAGAGTTTTCTAGGAACTTACTCAAATCTCCAGCTCGTCCATTTGTTGCAGTTGTAGGCGGAAGTAAAGTTAGTGGAAAACTAAAAGCATTAGTCAATTTACTTCCTCGTATAGATAAACTTATTATTGGTGGAGGTATGGCTTTTACTTTTTTAAAAGCACAAGGTTATGATGTTGGAAACTCTTTGGTTGAAGATAATTTAATTCAAGAAGCTCTAAAAGTTATAGAAGAAGCTAAAAAGCAAGGGGTAAAATTTTATCTTCCTGTTGATGTAGTTGCGGCACAAACTTGCTCTCAAGATTCCGAAGTAAAGTTTGTAACAACACAAGAGATTCCAAAAGGCTGGATGGGACTGGACATTGGTCCAGCAACTTCAAGAATGTTTAGAGAAGTACTTCATGATGCACAAACAATACTTTGGAATGGTCCCATGGGGGTTTTTGAAATTGAAAAGTTTGCAAAAGGTAGTCATAAAATATCACATGCAATAAGCGAAGCTTATGGCACAACAGTTATAGGTGGTGGTGATACCGCAGATGTTGTAGCACGCGCAGGCGATGCAGATGATATGACATTTATCTCAACAGGCGGAGGAGCTAGTCTTGAACTTCTTGAAGGTAAAGAATTACCCGGTGTTAAGCCATTAAACAATAAGGAGAAATAGCAGTGATAATCGCATCAAATTTTAAAACAAATCATACAAGAAAAAGCACAAGAGAGTTTATAACTCAAATTAATAATTTTGTAAAAAATAACAGTTTAGATGTACAAGTTCGTATTTATCCAGCATTAACGGCACTTGATAGTTTTGAGTGCGAAAAAAGCATAAAAATAGGAGCACAAAATTTCTACCCCACATGTAAAGGTTCATTTACTGGTGAAATTGGATTTGAACAATTAGAAGAGTTTGGAGTAGATAGTGTTCTTATTGGTCATAGTGAGCGTCGCCATATACTTAAAGAGAATAACGAACTGCTTGTTAAAAAATTTAACTTTGCAAAAGAGCAAGGCGTAGAGATACTATATTGCGTAGGTGAGCCTAAAGAAGTTAGAGAAAAAGGCATAGATGCTGTAATGGCATACATTCTGGGTCAGTTTGATGGTATTGATTTAGATTATAAAAGATTGGTTATAGCGTATGAGCCAGTATGGGCAATAGGTACCGGTTTAACTGCAAGCAATAATGACATAAAAGAGGTTTTAAAAAGACTAAAAGTCAATATACAAAAACCATTGCTTTATGGCGGAAGTGTGCAAGTAGATAATGTTGGTGATATATTGAATATTAAAAATTGTGATGGTGTGTTAATTGGGACTGCGAGTTGGGAAAAAGAGAATTTTTGCAAAATAATTGATACAGCACAAAAAATAAGGAGAGTTAAATTATGATAATGAAAGGCAAAAAAGGTCTTATAGTAGGAGTAGCAAACAATAAATCAATAGCGTATGGTATAGCAAAAGCATGTAAAGCACAAGGTGCTGAGCTTGCATTTACTTTTTTAAATGAACAGTTAGAAAAACGAGTTCGTCCTATTGCTGATGAGTTTGAAAGTAAAATAGTTTATGAGCTAGATATAAATAATCCTAAACATTTAAGTAAGCTGACCGAGTCATTGGAGCGAGATTTTGGAAAGATTGATTTTGTGGTTCACTCTGTTGCGTTTGCACCAAGAGATGCATTAAAAGGTGGTCTTATAGATACGACTAGAGAGGATTTTAATATTGCTCTTGAGACTTCTGCTTACTCTCTTATATCGCTTACGGCTGCATGTATGCCTGTTATGAATGATGGTGGGTCTATTCTTGCATTAAGCTATTTGGGTGGGGCTAAGTTTATTCCTCATTATAATGTCATGGGTGTAGCAAAAGCGGCTCTTGAATCAAGTGTTCGTTATTTAGCAGTTGATTGTGGCAAACGAAATATTAGAGTAAATGCAATTAGTGCGGGACCTATTAAAACACTTTCTGCGTCAGGAATTGGAGATTTTAGAATGATTTTAAATTGGAATGAAGCAAACTCTCCACTTAGTAGAAATGTAACTACTGATGAGGTAGGAAATTCTGGAATGTATCTTTTAAGCGACCTCTCGACTGCGGTAACAGGAGAAATTCACTATGTCGATAATGGCTATAATGCTATGGGAATGGCACTTGCAACTAAAGACAAAGAGGGAAAAACAACTCTTATTTGGGATGAAAAAAATAAGTAAATGCTGAAATTAGTACTGCAAAAAATATCTTATGTGGTACTAATGCTTTTAATAATATGTGTCATCTCTTTTGGAGCTATCAATATGGCTCCAAACTCTTTTTTTGCTAGTGGGGAACTCAACCCCAATATTACCGCAGAATCGTTGGAGCAACTCAAAAGGGTTTATGGTTTAGATAAATCTTTAATAAATCAATTTATATCATGGATAAGTGCTGTAGTTCGTTTAGATTTTGGAATCTCGTTTGCAAGTGGAAAAAGTGTACATGAAGAGATATTTTCTAGACTTCCAGTAACTCTATTTTTAAATTTAGTTAGCTTAATTCTAGTCTTCTCTATCTCTATGTTTTTAGGTATTAAGTCAGCTTTAAATCAACAAAGTAAATTTGATAAGCTTGCAAAACAATTTTCACTTCTTTCTTATGCTATGCCCTCTTTTTATCTTGCACTTATTTTTGTAATATTTTTTAGTGTAAAATTAAGTATATTTCCTATCTCTGGACTTCACTCAATTGAAGTTAAAGATGGTTTTGAATATTATCTTGATTTTGCTTGGCATCTTGTTTTACCTATATTTGTAATGGTTTTTGGTGGTATTGGAAGTCTTACTATGTATATAAGAAGTTTAACCTTAGGTGTTTTAAAAAGTGATTATATCTTTTTTGCACTCTCTCGTGGCATTAAAGGAAAAAAACTTTTTAAGTATTTTATCTTGCCAAATATCGCTCCTCCTATAGTTACTATTTTAGGTCTGTCGCTCCCGGGATTAATTGGTGGAAGTGTTATTTTAGAGTCAATTTTTGCTATCAATGGCATGGGGCTACTGTTTTTTCAAAGTGCTCTTAGTCGTGATTATCCCGTTATCATGGGAGTTCTTATTATATCGGCATTTTTAACACTACTAGGAAATATCATGGCAGATTTGGTTTTACTTAAACTAAACCCTCACTTTAAAAACTCTAACTAAGGTTAAAATCTAAGTTGTAAATTCAATTTGAAATAATTCTTAGTTTTATCTTGAATTATAGCTCCAAACCCATGTCGTGATGTAGACGGTGTATCTAATTTAATATTTTCAAATAAATAATCTTTTAGGTTCTCTATATCTATAATATGAAATGTAATTAAATTGCCATTTTCTTTAACAACTATTGTTCCATGGCTCTCATAAGAACCATCCCATTTTGTACCAGCGAAAAAGCCTAACAATATATCAACAAGAAACTTTTTTAACTTATTAATTAACATAGCTTTATCGTCTATATCTAAATGAGTTAATATATTTGTGTTATTACATAAGTGTTCTACAATATCAGATAATTTAGAGA
The DNA here is from genome assembly GCA_016735235.1 of Sulfurospirillum sp. GTDB lineage: Bacteria > Campylobacterota > Campylobacteria > Campylobacterales > Sulfurospirillaceae > Sulfurospirillum_A. Next base: position 32,886 of record JAERRW010000071.1, read on the forward strand.
TTCTATTTCCGTAAAAAGTTATTAACAGATAACCAATAATGCTGGGTAATGCACTATCAACCATTTTCAAATTGTAATTCATAGTGTCTTTTTCAGCCTTTAAATAGCTAAATGTACCACCGTTTTTAGTTATAGCCTCTATTTTATCTTTGAGCTTAGTTTTTGTAGAAATTCTGTTAATTTTATCTATTTTAGAATCATCTAAACCGTTAATCTCAAATATAAAATTTGTATTACCAGAAGCATTTAATAAAGTCGGCTTACTTCCTAAATATGATTTTATACCAAAACCCTCATTTTCTTTAACAAATGTACTATGCTCTATATCTAAAACAATATCTGCCTTTTGAGAACTATTACCACCCTTAACAATACTAAAACCTAATGCTGTTTGTATTACTTCAAAATCATTTATTTCAAAAGTTCCACTTCCATTTTTAATCTTATGGAGAATATTAGCTAATGAAACATCATTAATAATACTACTTATATCTATTTCTATTTCTTCTTTGCTTGTTTTATTGATAGATTTAATCTTAATATCACTTAATGGTACAAAATCTAAATATAAATTTTCTGTTGTTATCTTATTAATTTTAAAATAATCTCCCGTAGGATTTAAATCTTTATCCGATAGCAATAGTTTTTGTTCTAGCAATAATTTTATAAAAGTGAACAGTTCTGTCCACTCACTTTTATTTTTACTCTTTTTCATTGTCTTACCTTTTTTATTAAGATTATTCATATACTATATTAAATTATTACCTACTGTTTTTATTGTGATTAACTAAACCCCTAACATTCTCTAAAAAAAATGCTTTTGGTCTTTTAACTTTAATAATCTCTGCTATATCAAAAAATAAGTTTCCTCTTTCGGATTTATGATTATCATCAAAACCATATTTTTTACCCGCCTGACTAAATGGCTGACAAGGAAAACCCGCACACAACAGATCAAAATCAGGTATTTCTTCAGTCATAATAGTTTTTATGTTTTGATTAAATAGTCCATTTTTAAATAACTTTGGTGAGTGAGTGCTAAAATTATATTGGTATGTTTTTCTAGCATTAGTATCTATTTCCGAAGCAAATACACATTTTCCGCCTAATTCATGCATAGATTGATGAAACCCACCAATACCAGCAAACAAATCTATAAATGTAAATTTTTTATTGCTCAAAACTATCCATTTTTTAACATGTATTTTAAAAAGTATTCTACAATAATTTTCACCTATAGAAGTATAAAGTTAAAGGTTCTTACTCGCCACCAAATAAGTCTGATAGTGCATTAGAATCTTTTGTGGGTTCGCATTCACCACTTTTGCCTTCTAATTCTACTAACTCTATATCCATATTGACTAGCATAGAAGTTAAGCGAATATTGATTCCGCTTTTACCTATTGCTTTTGATTTTTGGTCAACTGGAAGGGTTACTATCGCTTTGTTATCTACAATTTTTACATTTGAAATGATAGCAGGACTTAATGCTCGTGAAATAAAAATTTCTGGTATGGTTGAGTACTCTATGCAATCTATATTCTCTCCATTTAACTCATGGCTAACTGCATTGATTCTCATTCCTTTAGTTCCTACAGTTGCTCCAACGGCGTCTATATTTGGATGAAGTGATGTTAGTGCAACTTTAGCTCTCTCGCCGGGTATTCTTGCACTTGCATTAATAATTACCATTTCATCTTTAATTTCTGGAACCTCAAGAGCTAAAAGTACTTCAAGAAACTTTGGGCTTGTTCTTGAAATTTCAACATTAATGCCATGTATTTTATCTATAAAAACTTTTCTAATAACAGCTTTTACTACATCTCCGACTTTAAATATTTCGCCTTTTATTCTATTTTTTCTTGGCATAATCGCACGAACTTCATCAAGTTCTACATAAGTTGTTTCTTCGTTATCTACTCTTATTACTGTTCCAAAAATACTTCCACCTATCATGTTTTTATATTTATTAAATATTTGGTTTTCAAGCAATCTTTGTATATGAAATTCTAGTTCTCTATGAAGAGTTGCAGCAGCGGTGCGACCAAGATTATCTAGTGGTAGCTCATAAGTAAGTTCATCGCCAACTTCTATATTTGGATCAACTTTTTTTGCTTCTGTTATACTGGTAAGCTTATCTTTTTCATCTTCAAGTCTTTCATCACTATCTTCTACAACAAGGATTTTTTGAAAAAGTGTTAATTTTTTTGTATCTGTATCTATTACAGTTTCATAATCATAATCCTCGCCATATACATTTTTAGCTGTTTTTGTTAAAGCTATGCAAACTGTATTTTTTACATCCTCTATATTTAGATCTTTTTCGTGTGCTATTGATTCTATAATATCTATAATTTTTTCCATAATTTCACCCTTATGTTTTAGCAATATAACTTTGAATACGATTTTAGAAATTGCTTTTAGAAAGAAGATTAAAATTATATCTTAAATATACTTTTAATAACTTTAATAAGGAATTTATTGAAATATTGATATACTATTTTAACTTACCAAAGTTGTGATGAATTTTTAAAATTTACTTTTGAAAAAGGGAACAAATAAGATGGAATTGAAATTAGCAAGAAACAAGATAGAAGAAAAGCCTAAAATAGTACTTTTAGAAAAAATAGAAGAGATGATTGAAAAAGATGGTAACAAAATACTCTATTTTGATAAAGAGAACTCTCATAAAGATTTAGTATTTTTAGTAGAATATTTTGAAGAGAAAAATTTTAGTGTATATTTTCGTGAAGTAAAATATGGTCTTAATGAAGAGGACTACATGTACGAGATTCATATACTGTAGATGAAACAACTCTATATAGAGACACTAGGTTGCGCTATGAATATGCGTGATACCGAACATATTATTGCAGAACTTACAAAAAAAGAGAGTTATGAACTCTGTACAGATGCAAAAGATGCTGATTTTATTATAATAAACACTTGTAGTGTTAGGGAAAAACCAGTAAATAAGCTTTTTTCTGAAATAGGTGTTTTTAATAAGATTAAAAAAGAGGGTGCGAAGATAGGGATTTGTGGTTGCACGGCAAGCCACTTAGGAGATGAAATCTTTAAAAGAGCTCCATCTGTTGATTTTGTACTTGGTGCGAGAAATGTATCAAAAGTAATAAAAGCAGTTAATACAAAAAAGTTTATTGATATAGATATCGATTATGATGAGAGTAGCTATGCTTTTAGTGAGTTTAGAAACTCTATTCATAAAGCTTTTGTAAACATATCTATTGGATGCGACAAAAAGTGTACTTACTGCATAGTGCCTCATACTAGAGGAGAGGAGATATCAATTCCTTTAGAACTTATAGTCCAAGAGGCTAGAAAAGCAGCTCAAAATGGAGCAAAAGAGATATTTTTATTGGGTCAAAATGTCAATAATTATGGTAAAAAATTCTCTTCAAAACCTAAAGAGAAAATTGATTTTTCGGATCTTCTAAATATAGTAAGTGAAATAAAAGAGGTAGAAAGAATTAGATTTACTTCACCTCATCCACTCCACATGGACGACAAATTTTTAGAGACTTTTGCAAATAATCCAAAAGTATGTAAATCTATGCATATGCCACTACAAAGTGGCTCAACTCATATACTTGAAAAAATGAAGAGAGGCTATACTAAAGAGTGGTTTTTAAATAGGGCTTTAAAGTTGAGAGAATTAGTTCCAAATGTCTCTATTAGTACCGATATAATAGTCGCTTTTCCCGGTGAGAGTGATGAGGATTTTATGGAGAGTTTAGATGTTATGGAGCAGGTTAAGTTTGAACAAATTTTTGCTTTTAAATACTCTTCTCGTCCTTTAACACAAGCAGCAGAGTTTACAAATCAAATTGATGATGAAATTGGCTCAATTAGGCTAAAAAAATTGCAAGACATGCAAAATGAAATTTTAGATGAGATTTCTATTTTAAGAAAAAATGTAGTTTATAAAGTATATTTTGAAGAGTTAAAAAATAACGGTATGATAGCAGGAAGAAGTGACAATAATGCACTTGTTCAAATAGAAGGTGGTAAAGAGTTACTCGGAACTATAGGCAAAGTTTTAATTACAAATCCTAGACGATTGGCACTTTATGGCAAAATTATTAACTAAAAAAATAAAAAATAAACTAGAGGCACTCTTTGTACCTATATTTGTCTATATAATTTTAAATTTCATATATTTAACATGTAAAAAAAGATACCATTTTGATAAGTCAAAAGTAAAAAATACTCCTACTATATTTGTTATGTGGCATGGTAAAATTGCTATGCTTGCTTTTGGTTATTATCATTATAGAGATTCAAAAAATGTAGATGTTATTGTAAGCCAACATCATGACGGCAATATTGCGACTAAATTTTTACATCTTTTTGGTATTGGAACTCTACGAGGTAGCTCTACAAGAGGGGGAGCCCAAGCACTAAAAGGTGCATTTAAATCATTTAAAAATGGAAAAGATGTAGGCATTACACCCGACGGTCCTAAAGGTCCAAGGCATAGTGTGGCAAACGGTGCTGTTGTGTTGGCTCAAAAGAAAAATGTTCCAATAGTAGCTATTGATTATCAAGCCTCAAAAGCTTGGAGACTAAAAAGTTGGGATAAATTTTTAATTCCAAAACCATTTTCTACTTTAGATTACTATTTTAGCGACCCATTTTATGTTACTGATGAGAGTTTAGAATCTGCAAAACAGATGATAAAAGAGAGATTAATGAAACATGCTTTCTAAGATTAAATTGATTATATTTGCTATTTTAGTATTAGCTGGAAGTTTTTACTATTTTAGTTCAAACTCCTCTTATCAAAACTCTATTCAAGCTAGAGTTTACTATTTTTTAGGTGATTATGAGAGTGCCTATGAGCTTGCAAAAAAAGCTTATAAAAAAGATGCATATAATAAGATGGCAAATACGGTTATGACACAAAGTAAAATCTCTATAGCATATGAAACATATATAAATGAGGGCAATGAATATTTTGAAAAAATAGACTTAATAAGTTCAAAAAAAGAGTATACAATAGCAGATAAAGTTAGAATTAAAATGATGTGTGAAATTATGATAGATAGCTATAAAAATCTTCATCCATCAACTTTAACTAAAGAATCCTTACTAAAAGCAAGTAAAAAAATGCAAAAAAAATTTATACAACTTCACGAAGAGCTATTTTAATTGTTTTTCTTTAATATTAGCTATAATAATAACAAAATAAATTAAAATGGGCACATATGGCACTAGCTAAACTTTTTCAAAAATATTTTCAAAATATATTTATATCTATAATTAAATATGGTAATGAATGGACCGTGTACTCTAAAATTATAAAAAACGGTGTTTTGATAGATAAATTTGTGAAGAGTTTTGATGTAAATGAGAGTGAAACTATTGATAAAGAGATGCAAGAGTATTTAAATATTCTTCAGTCAAAATATAATTTTTCATACACAATACTATTGCTAGATTCAATGGGACAGGGTGCTTTAAGTGGTACTCGTGCGGTGGACTTTAAAAAAAATGGTATAGATATGAGAAGCTTAACTCACTTGAAAATAGAAAAAAAATGGTCAATTTATACATCTTTTATAGATATAAATTGGTCAAAAAAACTTTTTTCAAATGTAGGTTTAGATTTTATATATTCACCCTTTATTATCCAACATTCACTATTAAAAAAACAAAAAACAGAACATAAGCCCATACTTTACATGTTAAATCATGAAACTTCAGTTACTATTACTATTTTCAATAGAAATAATTTTCTTTTTGGAGCTTATTTTAAGACAATAATAGAAGAAACCATCTCTTCTGTAGATGATGAAGATTGGGAAAATGCAACAGAAGAAGATGCAATAAACATAACAGAACTAGATAGTATGGATGAAGAAATTGGTAATATAGATGAATTAGATGGCGAGGGGCTGGGAGCTTTTGAAGATGTTATCTTAAACAATAGTAGCTTAGAACTTTTTGGTAGAGATATATTGATATACAAACATTTAACATCTTCTTTAAGAGAATTTTACAAAAATCCACTATATAAAGGTGCTTTTGTAGATACGGTTATTGTCTATGATGGCTATAAAACTAGTTCTGAGCTTATTGAGATGATTGAAAATGAGTTATTTATGGATCTTAAGGTGCACAAAATCAATATTAGTGAAGAAATTTGCAATATAGCAATTAAAGAAGTTTTAGCATGAAATTGTCATTTATAGCTCCTAGAAAAAAACACTATTTAAAAATATTTACCAAGATTTGGTTGAGTTTTATATTGATCATAACCATAATGCTAAATGCTTTCAACATGTTTGTCATATACAAAAATAGAGATTATCAAACTACTGCAAAAGAGTTAGATATCACAAGAGCCATATTTGAGCAAAGTATAGACGACACTGATAAACAGATAAGTTTTGTATTGAGGCAAAAAACCGCAGCAGAAGAGATATATGCAAATAATATAATTTTAAAAGATAGTATAAAAAACTTATTTGATCTAGTTCCAGATCAAATTACTTTAAAAAAAGTTACTATGGAGAAAGATTCACTTGTAATATACGGAGAAACTCCTACAAAAGATATGTACAATTTTCTTTTAGCAGCCCCTTTGAGATCCATATTTCATACAAGTAACACAATGTTTTATCTTACAAAAAAAGGTTGGTATAATTTTATTAGCACAAATAAAACAAAAAATTTAGAGAGCATAGAGTAGTGGATAGAAGTATGGAGAAAATTGATCTCCTAAAACTGTTGATATACTTACTTGTTCTTATGGTAATAGCATTTTTTATGATACTATTTGTCATCATACCAAACATAAAAGAGTACAGAACATCACAAACCATATACAAAAGAGCATTTGTTTACAAAATGAGGGTAGAGAGTACGCTAAACGATAGAAATAGTGAGAATAGTAATTTAAAGAAGGAACATAAATATATTTTAACAGCTTTTACTCATAAATTTTCTATAGATAGTTTTACAAAATATGCTAATAAATTTTTTACCAATATATCTATTGTTGAGGTAAATAAAAAAAAATATAAAAAAGAGTTTATCGAGTATGAATTAAAAATAAGCTCAAACTTAAAAAATCCTACTAATTTTTATAGGTTTTTAGAGGGTTTAAATAGATATGAAAATATAATTCAAGCAGATTTTCCAATTTATATAGAATCAAAGCCCAATAAAATGAGTTCATCATTTAATATAAAAGTGTACGAATTAGACTCTATAAAATAGATATGCCCTCTTTGTACATGTAAGGTCTTATTTTAGGAGGAATTTTTGCAACTCTACATGTTTCTTTAAATTTTTTATCCATAGTTATAGTAATTGCTGGACAAATATAAATCTTGTCAAAGCTAAAAGCAATAGCAACCCTAGAAGAGACGACACAATTTTTTGTTTTTATTATTTCGTCTCTACTGCTTTTACTCAATAGAACTCCTAGTTTTTTCACAACTCTATCAATTCCCCTAATATTCAACAGATCATCTTCGTTCCTATTTAAAATATAGAGTTTTTTTTCACGGCTTATCTCTCTTGGTAGCAATCTTTTTTTATCATACTCTAAATATTCAAAACTCTTTTTGATTCCACTTGAAAACTGTTTACAAAATGATGATGCAAACTCTTCACGAATTTTATTTCTAAAATGTTTTTTATCACTATTTGAAGAGTCTAAAAAATATTTTATTTTATTTACATGTAAGAAATTTAAAATCTCTTTTTTATCTACATGTAAAAGCGGTCGTACTGTTTTGTAATATTCGCTATCTTCAATTTCACTCATTCCGCTAAGCTCCACCGCTCCGGCACCACGACTTAACTGCATTAAAAACCACTCTAGTTTATCGTTAAGATGGTGGGCAGTCAAAAGAGTATTGTAAGAGTGTTTTTCTATGATTTGCTCAAAAAAGTTATATCTTACTTCTCTTGCATTATGCTCAAAATTGCTTGTTTTAAGCTTACATGTAAAAATATAGCACTTTTTGTTAAACTTTTTTGCCAAATATTTTGCATACTCTTGTTCTTCAAGACTCTGTTTTTTTGTTTGATAGTTTAATAGAGCTATATCAAACTCAACATGTAAAGCTTTCAATATAAAAAAAAGTGCGCTAGAATCACTTCCTGCAGAAAAAGCAAGTAGATTCTTACTTTTTTTTATTTTTTTTAAAACACTAAAAGAGAGTTTTGGTAACTGTAACAAGTAACTTATCTCCAACTAACTCTTTAACTTTTACTTCATAACTTTTTCCTACTTCCAATACTTTAACATCCGATTCATTAACAAGTATCTCGCCGTCTATCTCAGGAGTCCAAGATAGTTTTTTTGCTCCCATAAAAAATTCGCCCTCACTACTCTCTCCTTCAATAACTATTTGAATTGTTTTTCCTATTTCACTGTTAAGAGATTTTCTATGTTGAATTTTAACTACCTCTTCAATTAACTCAACTCTTTTAGTAATCTCATTTTCATCTACTTTTTCACACATGTTATAAGCTAAAGTCTCCTCTTCATCACTATATGCAAATAGTGAAACTCTATCAAAATCAAACTCTTTTACAAATTCTAAAAGTTCGTTAAATTCATTTTCACTCTCTTGAGGATGTCCTATTATGAAGCCGGTTCTTAGAAAACTATCTTTTGAATTTCTCATCATTGTGAGTTGCTCAATAACTCTTTGTTTTCCAGCACCTCTTTTCATAAGTTTTAACATTTTATCGCTTATGTGTTGAATTGGCATGTCAAAATAGTTGTGAAATAGTTTTGAATCTATAATAGTTTTTATGAGTTTATTTGAAGTAGTTGATGGGTAGAGATAAAGAATTCTTGCACTTTTTATTCCCTCTATTTTTTCTACTAGTTTAATGAGTTCTATTAAACCATCTTTTTTGCCTAAATCTCTACCATAAGAACTACTATCTTGAGAGATAAAACTAAAATCATAAAACCCTTTTTTTACTAAATTGGTTACCTCTTTTACTACAGACTCTAATGTTCGTGAGTGAAGTTTTCCCTTAAAATTTGGAATTGCACAAAAACTACAATTTTGATTACAACCCTCACTTAGTTTTAAAAAAGCATGTGATGAAGAGCCAGTAATAACTCTATTTTCATCATTTAAGAGGTAAGTTGTAGGCGTAAAACGACTTTTTTTAGTTTTTATAATTTCATCAATTTTATCATAATCGCCAGTTCCTGTAAAAAGATCAACCTCTTTAAGTTCTAGTTGTAGCTCCTCTTTGTATCTCTGTGTCAAGCAACCAGCAACAACTAACAAAGAATCTTTTTTTCGCATACCATGCATTGAGAAAATAACCTCTAAACTCTCCTCTTTGGCGGCTCCTATAAAACCACAAGTGTTGATTATTATTACATCTGCTATTTTTGGTTCATTTACAACTGTATAATCTTTCAATTTTCCTAGCATTACTTCTGAATCAACTAGATTTTTACTGCATCCAAGTGAAACTAAATATAGTTTTTTACTCTCTTTTTTAAACTCTTCATGATTGGTTTCTAAAATTCTTAACTCCTCTTCATCTAATTTGTAATTTAAATTATTGCTCACAATAAATCCTCATAAAAATTCATATTTTGCTATTATATAACTTTTAAAAATAAAATCAAAATTAGTTGTGAGTTAATAGAACAAATTGACATAGTTTTTATATTATTATAGAATACTGTATTATAAAATACAAGGGTACAAAATGACAGTTACAGTAAGGTTAGATAAGCCATTAGAACAAAAGTTAGATATGCTTGTGAAAACTCTTCATAAAAAAAAGAGTGATATTATAAGAGAAGCTATTGAAATTTATGCAAAAAATGTTCATGAGCACAGGCAAACAAAAATGCTAAACGCAGTAAGAAAGGTAAAAATAGCAGATAAGCTAGAATCAGACTTGTTGAGCGGAACACTAGATGACGGTTTATAAAGCAGAGATCTGGCTAGCAAATTTAAATCCAATTAAAAAATCCAATGAAGTTGGAAAGATAAGACCAGTGTTGATTTTTCAAAACAATGACTTAAATGAAAGTAGCTACCCAACAACCATGGTAATACCACTAACAACAGTACTTATAGATAATGCTGAACCGCTTAGACTAAGAGTTTTAAAAAAAGAAAATCTGAAAAAAGATTCAGATCTGTTACTAACTCAAATAAGAGCCATAGACAACAGTAGATTCATAGAAAAACTGACAACCCTAAAAGAAGAAGAGATACTTAAAGTAAAAAGTCTACTAGATGAGGTTATGCATTAAAAATACTATTTGTTATCTGTTTGCTTTATAAATGTAACATTATACTATTTATTCTGTTTTTATAGAGCTATTTTAATTGAAATTAAAAAAATATTGTGATATGCTTACCCATATTTAAATTTTTAAGGAGATTATATGAAATTAGCTAAACTTAGCTTGGCGGCAATTATGACATTTGGTGCAATTAGTGTTGTAAATGCACAACCACTTGAAGAGGCTTTTAAAGATGTAGAGTTTACAGGTTTTTTAAGATACAGAAATGATCAAAGAGATGTTGATGGCCACAGTGTGAATGTTAAGGATAGTCCTACCATAAATCAGAATGATTGGGATTTTATGTCAAAGTTCTCATCTCCAGTAGGCGATAATTTTAAAGTAGTTACAGTATTTGCTTCATCTTCAGGTGGTACTAAGGGTGAGAATCAAACTGGTAACTCAAATACAGAGCTAAAAGTAGATTTAAGAAAAGCATTTTTAGCATATGGAAAAGATGACTTAACAGTAGAAGCTGGTCAAATGGCAATTGGGCATCCAATTTTTGATAATGCATTTAATGGTAACAAAGGAAATGGAGTTATAGGTAAATATGCTATTGGTCAAGTAACTTTAGCTAGTTCTTACTTTGCGGGAGCGAATGTTTGGGATGTTGGAGATGCTAGTTCTGCATATGATGATAATAATGTTTGTGAAGGCTTTTGTAATAAAGATGAAGGTTCAATTACAACTGCTGCAATTACCGGTTCTTTTAGTGATCTTGAGGGTCAATTTTGGTATGCAAAAATACAAGACTACATAGAAGCTCAATACTTTGCTCAAGCAGATGCAAAAGTGGCTATGTTTAATGCGACTGCACAGTTTATAAATACAACACTAGACGATAATAAAGCTAGTGATGCTTATA
>JAERRW010000076.1 GCA_016735235.1 Sulfurospirillum sp.
CTATGACAAACATGACATGTAAGCACTTTGGAACATGTGGTAGTTGTAAAAATTATGAATTAAATTACCAAGAGCAAGTGGAAAAAAAACAGAGTTATATTAAAGAGTTGTTTGAGCCTTTACATGTAGAGGATTTTGAAACTTTTACTTCGCCAAATATTCACTATAGAAACAGAGCAGAGTTTAGAATTTGGCATGATGGTGATAGTATTTATTATGCTATGAATCAAATTGAACATAAAAAAATTATTTTGATAGAATCATGTCCAAAAGTAGTGCAACCAATAGATAGTTTAATGACTCCACTTAAAGATATGATTCAAAGTGATGAGATGTTAAAAAATAAGTTGTTCTATATAGAGTTTTTATCTTCAACATCTAAAGTCTTAGTGTCTATGATTTACCATAAAAAAATTGATAAAAATTGGGATTTACATGCAAAAAAAATAGAAGATAAATTCAATGTATCGGTTATAGGTCGTAGCAAAAAGATCAAGCGAGTTGTCTCTGATGATTTTGTTTTAAGTGAGTTACATGTAAATAAAACTTCTTACATGTATAAAATTATTGAGGGTGGATTTTCTCAATCAAATAGTTTTGTAAATACTCACATGTTAAACTGGGCAACCTCACATGTAGATAATCCTAAAGACTTGCTAGAACTCTATTGTGGGTATGGAAACTTTACAATACCACTTGCAAAACAATTCAATAGAGTTTTAGCGACTGAAATATCAAAAACCTCAATAAAAGCAGCAAAAACAAATTGTGAAATGAATGATATTGAAAATATAGAATTTTTAAGAATGAGTGTTGAGGATTTAACAAGTGCATTTAAAAAAGATCGAGAGTTTAGAAGATTAAAAGATATTGATCTTGATAGTTATAATTTTTCACATGTCTTTGTAAACCCACCAAGAATTGGTATAGATAAAAAAAGTTTGAGTTTTGTGTCTCAATTTGAAACTATCATATATATCTCTTGTAATCCAGAGACTCTAAAAAGAGATTTAGAGTTTTTAAAAGATAAATTTAAAATAAAAAATTTTGTTATGTTCGATCAATTTCCCTATACTAATCATATAGAATTAGGTGTCTATTTAGAGCGTTATACTCATTGAGATAAATTTCTTCATACTTTATAGGTTACAGTCTCTATTTAAATTACAAAATACTTGTGAGCATCTTCGCGTCTTTTTAATGGAAAGGCCTCTACTGTTTCACCATCAACATGTACATCATATTTTTTCTCGCAAACTGCTTTTGTGAAAGTTAAAATTATTCTTGCACTTAGCTTTTTATCTTCATCGCTAGCCCCGCAAGATAGAAGTGAATAAGGACCAACAATACTCTTAGCCTCAACTTTAAAATATTTGTCATTTATTGATTTTTCTAAAAATTCATTCTCTTTTTTATCTCTTCCAATAATAAGTTTTGCGCCATCGGGAAGTCTTAAGTGTCTACCATTTTTAAGAATGTCTATATCTTTTACATGTAAATTTTCAAACTCTAAAAACTCTCTTATTTTTTTGGTAAATTTCTCATCAGTTAAAAGACATCCGCCTCCGGGGCTTTGAAAATCTTCCCATCCAAACTCTTTTACCATTTTTAGTTGAATATCTCTACTTCTGCCACTTATGTTTAATAGTTTTTCTCTATCTACCCACCCTTTTAGTTCAGGTTTTGTAATTTCCATGTTTTTTGCACTCAATGGGCGAAGTATTAAATCATCTTCATCTAGTGACAATTTTTTAACAAGACGCATAGCATCTTCTCGCTGACTCATGGGGCGTTGTCCTAAAACTTCACCAGTAACTATAAAATCTGCATCTAACTCTTCAATATACTCCTTAGCGACTCTCAACATAAAACCATGGCAATCTATACAAGGGTTAAAGTGTTTTCCGTAGCCATATTTTGGATTAAAAAGTACTTTTTTAATATAATCTTCTCGTACATCTAATATCTTAAATTCTGCTCCAGCAAGCAAAGCACGCCTCTTTATGGTTTCGCTTACATCCATCTTACTTCCAAAACCTATATTCATATGAATCGCTGTTACTTTTATCTTTTGCATTCTCATTAGCTTAATAGCTAACATGCTATCGAGTCCGCCACTAAATAGTGCTAGTGCATGTCTACTCTTTTTCATATTTTACTAATTTTCCCTCTTTTAATTGAAATATATATTTTTGAATCTTACGAATTTTAAAACTTTTATTTTTATAATCCATCTCTAAACTTTTTACTCTATTTAACTCTAAATTATAAAATCTAATCAAAAAATTTAACATAGATTCAAGAAATTCTTTTTCATTATACTCTTTTATATCATCATTCAAAAGTATTTTTCTTAAACTAGGATTCTCTCTATCATGATTTAAAAGTGCTAAAAGTTCCATGTTGTGTGTCTTGAACATGCTTACATCTATTGTGTCTAAAAGAGTGTCAATAAAACTAGGCTTAATCAATAGTGTTTTAATAATAGTTAATTCAAGCATATCTTCAAATATTTTTTGTTCTCCTTGAAGTCTATTTGATTTATGTGTTTGAACTTTTACTAACTTAGGATCAATATTTAAATTACCAGAAAGTACACCGCTATAGCTACTAGCAATTAAGCTAGGAAGTGTCTTTAAGTATGCACTACCCTCTTCTAAAGCTTTTTGTTTCTCTAAAGGGTTGTGTAAATTATATTTTTTAACTATTTTTGTTATTGTGAACTCTATGAAAGGTTGTGGGCTACTAAAGAGTGTACCCAATTTTTTAACCTCATCTTTTTGCACCATGTCAGCGGGGTCCATTCCTTTGGTAAAAAGAACAACTCCGCCAGCAATTCCAATTGCACTCAACATCATAGACGCCTTAAGTGCCGCTTCAACTCCTGCATTATCGCCATCATAAGCTAAAATTACTTTCGGATTTCCTCTACCTATAAGAGGAATATGCTCTTTTGTTAAAGCGGTACCAAGAGTGGCAACTGCATTGGTAAATCCTGCTTGATGAAGCATAATGACATCAAAATATCCCTCTGTAATTATAATACTTCTGTTTTGATATATACTATCTTTAGCAAAACTATAACCATACAAAAGATAAGACTTATTAAAGAGTTTTGTTTTAGGTGAATTGACATACTTAGCTTGATGACCGCTTATAGTTCGTCCTCCAAAACCTACTATTTTATCACTAACACTTTTAATAGGAAACATAAGTCTATCTATGAAACGAGCATAATTGCTACCATTTTCACCAACACCTACCACGCCAACTTCAATACCTTCGCTTATGTGATACCCATTTGAGCTTAGAAAAATCAAACTCTCTTCGGAATTTGGAGCATATCCTAATTCAAATTTTTCTATACTTGCTTCGCTAATACCTCTTTGTTTTAGGTACTTTAAAACTTCTTTTTTTTTATTAAGGTTTTTTTTAAAAAACATGTTAATATTTTCTAATAATTTTCTATCTTCTTTTATTTTTCCATCATTTGCAGTATAACTCAATGAAAAGTTATATATCAAAGCTAGTTTTTCTATGCTTTCTGGGTATGTTAATTTTTCATACTCCATTACAAATTTTATGCCGTCTCCTCCAGCTCCACAACTAAAACAGTGATATATTTGCTTAGATGGACTTACTACTAAACTTGGATTACTATCATCATGAAAAGGACAAATACATTTCCAATTTGCTCCATTTCTCTTTAACTCCATGTAGTGTCCTACAATATCAACAATATCGAGTCTTGTTTTGAGATTTTCTATTGAATTACTATCTATCATAAATCTATTATACTAAATTTGCTATAATATTATCCTTTGCATTCAAGCCTTTTTATAAAGAATAGCTTAAAAACAGGAGAAATTTAAAATAAAAGAACAAGAAAGAGTTAAAAACTCTTGCAAGTTTGATTTCTAAAATACTCAATTTTGTATCTCTTTTCTAGAGTTTGAGAATGAGTGTTTTGATAATCAAACATTTAGTTTGGTTAACAATTTAGTATAGTAATAGCATTAAATATTATGGCTATTATAGTTTGATTTTAGTACTAATTTGAGATCTTTAACTTATCACTGTTTATGACTTTGCAAATACACGATTTGGATTATAAGGAACATTATATTTAACAATAGAATAGATAATTACAGCTATCTTTCTTGATACTGCGATCAGTGATTCTTTTTTAGATTTACCATGTGAGCATTTAGTATCATTTTTAACTTTCTTCAAGGTGATTTGCTCCCTATCTTGTTATTTTGAAATGGATTCAATAGTTTAACAATATATTCCAGTAGCCTCAAGACCAACAGGCTTAAGTGATGTAGTCGCATAGAAACAATACTCTATTGCTACAAGGAGAAAAATGTTGTTATATCTAAAGTCATAGACCATGATAGTTACAAGATTTGAAGTTAGTACTTCAATCTTAACAGAGTAATACATTTTTGATTTAAAATCAAAAAAACTTTAAAAAAGATGTTTTACTCATTGAAGATATTATACAAGGAGTATTTATGGGAAAATTTGTTAATAGTATTGAAGAGTTTTTTAAATATTGTAAAGAGAATGAAGTTGAATTTGTAGATTTTCGTTTTACCGACATAAAAGGCATATGGCATCATCTAACATACACTCTTCACGCAATTGATAAAGAGATAGTAAAAAAAGGTATTCCTTTTGATGGCTCAAGCATAGATGCATGGCAACCAATCAATAAATCGGACATGCTTCTTAAGCCAGAAGTAGAGAGTGCATTTTTAGACCCATTTACTGCAGATCCTACTATTATAGTAATTTGTGATGTTTATGACATTTATAAAAATAAAATGTATGAAAAATGCCCAAGAAGTATTGCTAAAAAAACACTCACTTATCTAAATGATACTGGTTTTGGCGATGAAGCTTATTTTGGACCTGAAAATGAATTTTTTGTATTTGATGATGTAAAAATAAAAGATAACATAAACTGCTCATTTTACAAAGTAGAGTCCGAAGAGGGGGAGTGGAGTGATGATTCTTCCTATTCTGATGGTTTTAATACTGGTTATAGACCAAGAACAAAAGGTGGTTATCTTCCTTGTCAGCCCACCGATAGCATGGTTGATCTTAGAGCCGAAATGGTTCAAGTTATGGAGCAAATTGGATTAGAAACTTTTGTGGTTCATCATGAAGTTGCACAAGCACAAGGTGAAATTGGTATTAAATTTGGAACACTAGTTGAGGCGGCAGATAATGTACAAAAGTACAAATATGTAGTAAAAATGGTAGCACATCTAAATGGCAAAACAGCTACATTTATGCCAAAACCACTTTATGGAGACAATGGAAATGGTATGCATGTACACATGTCAATCTGGAAAGAAGGCAAAAACATGTTCTACAAAAAAGGAGAATATGGCAATTTAAGTGATATGGCTAGATACTATATTGGTGGTATTTTAAAACATGCTAGAACAGTTGCAGCATTTACAAACCCATCAACTAACTCTTACAAAAGACTCATTCCGGGATTTGAAGCACCTTCAATTTTAACATACTCTTCTCAAAACAGAAGTGCTAGTTGTCGTATTCCTTATGGAGGTGATGAAAAATCGACAAGAGCAGAAATAAGATTTCCAGACTCCACTGCTTGTCCTTATCTTGCTTTTGCTACTTTGCTTTTAGCAGGGCTTGATGGAGTTAAGAATAAAATAGAGCCAATTGGTCCTATGGATGAAGATCTTTTTGTAATGACTTTAGAGGAGATTAGAGAAAAAGGCATAAGACAGATGCCTCACACTTTAAGAGGATCATTAGAATCACTTATTAGATACAATGACTTTTTGAAACCTGTTATGACAGATGAATTTATTAAAATTTACCAAAACTATAAGTTTAAAACTCAAGTTTTACCAGATGAATCTCGCCCAACTGCATTTGAATTTAAATCAACTTACTCTTGTTAGCGACATGCAGGTTTGTCATATTTTGTTAAAAGGATACTATCAAGCGAAGTAAGAAGTGTTTTTAGGTTAGCAATTCCAGCTGCCTTAAAGCACTTGATCGATATTTTGCAAATGATTATTGATATGGTTATGGTAGGCATGATTAGCATACATGCACTAGCTGCCGTTGGAATTAGCATGCAATTTATGATGATTATAAATGCAGTAATAACACTATATGTTGTAGGAGGCAATGCTCTTATCTCTAAATTTATTGGTGAGAGACGAAAAAAAAGAGCGTCAGCACTACTTTTTACTCTTATATTGTTTGCTATTTTTTTGTCTGTATTTATTAGCATAGGCGGATACTTTGGTAGTGAACTTGCATATTCTATTATGGGGGTTCAAGAAGAAGTAATAAAACAAGGCGGACTATATTTTAGAATAATAATGGCTGGTGTGGTTGTTATTTTTATTGATACACTTCTTTATAATGCACTTAGTGTTGCAGGCGATACGACAAGCTCACTCTACATAAAACTTGTCTCTGCTGGGATTAATATGTTTTTAAATTATGTGCTTATATTTGGTCATTTTGGTATTAGTCCTATGGGAATAGAAGGTGCGGCATATGCTACAATTATAGCTTATGGCTTTAATGTATTAGCCTATTTTTATATCCTAAACAAACCAAACTCAAAATTAGTTTTTATACCAATAATATGTTTAAAAGATTTAAAAAGAGTTTTACATGTAGGTTGGAGTGCTGCGTTAGATAGACTAGTATCTAGCCTCTCTTTTTTGCTTTTTATAGCTATCATATCTGCATATGGAACATATGAGTTAGCTGGGTATCAAGTTGGTCTTAGAATTGAAGGCATCGCTTTTATGCCAGGACTTGGTTTTTCAATAGCAACTATGGCACTTGTAGGGCAAAATTTAGGTGCTAAAAATAGAGTAGAAGCATACAATATAGGTATAATTAGTGGAAGAATAGCTTATATATTTATGTGTAGCATGGGAGCTATACTTATACTATTTCCAGAGTTTTTAACTAGTTTTTTTACAAAAGATGAAGAGACAATTAGAGTCGCTTCAGCGTATTTGATACTAGTTGGATTGGCTCAAATTCCATTGGCATTAACTTTTGTTTACTCCTCTGCACTTCGTGTGGCAGGAGCTACAAAAACTACACTTAAAATAAATTTTTTATCACTCTGGTTTTTTCGTGTAATTCCATCTTTTATAGCCTATAAACTTGGTTTTGGGATTATTAGTATATTTATTATTATGAACATAGAGACATTTATTAAAGGAGGCATTTATTGCTATATTTATCAAAAAAAGAGGTGGCTTTATATAAAAATATAACTTAATTAATACTTTATTTTTATTTTATTGTATTGACATATATTTAAAAATAATGTATGCTCATAAAACTGTCTGATATGCAACTATTAAAATAGCAACTGTTGTTACTGTAATCATGGTGTAAGTAGGAAAAAAATTTAATCTATTTTTTTCATCCAATATACTCTTCTCCATGA
>JAERRW010000028.1 GCA_016735235.1 Sulfurospirillum sp.
TTTGATTAATTGCCTAAATTTAGCCTCTGAAATATGTGAACGATTATAATACTTGTTTTTTGCCTTATTTGCCATACTTTAGGATGCCTTTTTAGCACTTAAAGTTTGTTAGACCCATATCTAATATAGGATGTAATCATTAAATACAAACAATAAAAACACTCCTAAAATAATTCTGTATATAACAAATGGCAACATGGAGCTTTTAGAGATAAATTTTAAAAATAGATAAATACATATATAAGCACTAATTCCTGAGAAAAGTATGCCCAAAAAAAGCTCATTCCATACGACATTAATTTTGCTTTGTATCAACTCTAAACTCTTTAAGCCCCCTGCTAAAATAATAACTGGTATAGACAATAAAAATGAAAATCTAGCAGATGCAATCCTGCTAAATCCTAAAAAAAGTGCTGCCGTAATAGTAATGCCCGAACGAGAAGTTCCAGGAATTAGTGCTACTGCTTGAGCAATACCTATTAAAATAGATGTTTTTATGTTTATACTATTCTCAATTTTAGTACCTACTTTTCTGTCTGAAAGAAAAAGAGCTAAACCAAATATAATAGTAGTTATTATTATTACTTGAGGTGATCTTAAATTATTGCTTATATAATCATTAAAACTTAAACCCGCAAGTCCCACGGGTATAGTTCCCACTAAAACTGCCCAGCCTAAACTACTTTCTCCTATATTTTTTTTAAGCCTGATAGACTTTAAAATATCTTTTACTATTTTTATAATCTCTAGTCTAAAGTAATATAGAACTGCTAAAAGACTTCCAACATGTAAGGCAACATCAAAAGCTAATCCTTGATCATCCCATCCAAAAAATTTTGGTACAAGTATAAGATGGGCAGAGCTAGATATTGGCAAAAATTCTGTAAACCCTTGAACTATGCTTAAAAAAAATATCTGTATTAAATCCAAACTATGCCCTTATACTAAACATGTAGTTCCAATAATTATGTGATACTTTAAATAAGTTTTACTTACATTTATTTGTATTTTTATATGAAACTCCCACTAATTCACAAGCTTGTTCTGTAATATTTTCTTCATTAAAACCAAACTTATAAAACAGTTTATCAGCTGGACTTGAAGAACCAAAACTAGTCATGCATATTACTTTATCAGCAAACCTATACCACTCATCGCCAGCTCCCGCTTCAACTGCGAGTACTTTTGTATTTTTAAGTATAATTGAATTTATATAATCTTTATCCTGCTCAACAAGTAAATCAAAACAAGGAACACTTACTATATTTGCATTAATGCCTAGCTTTTCTAATGCACAAGCTGCTCTAAGAGTTGGGTAGACTTCGCTACCACTTGCCATTAATGTCAATATTGCATTATCTCTCTTAGTAAGCAAATAGCCTCCATTTTTAACATCGCCTATAGCTCTTTTATCTTTCAAAACAGTTAGTTTTTGTCTAGAACATACAAAGGATGCTGGAGCATTCATGCTAAGTGCACTTTTCCAAGATTTTACATTTTCATTTGCATCGGCTGGACGATATGTATAAAAATTTGGTAAAGCTCTAAATTGGCTTAATTGCTCTATTGGTTGGTGAGTTGGTCCATCTTCTCCTACACCAATACTATCATGTGTCCAAACATAGAAATTTTTAAGGCTCATTAATGCACTAAGTCGGACCGCTGGTTTTAGGTAATCACTAAAAATAAAAAATGTTGCACTATAAGGAATAAATAGTCCATAAAGTGCAAAAGAGTTAGTTATAGCAGCCATAGAGTGTTCACGAATTCCAAAATGAATATTTCTTCCATGTGGAAAATCACCCATATCTTTTAACTCACTTTTGTTTGATGGGCTAAGGTCGGCACTACCTCCTAAAAAACCTGGAAGTGCTTTTGCAATTACATTTAAAATTTCTCCATTACTATCACGAGTTGCAACACTGGTTCCAGCTTTATAGTTAGGGTACTCTATTTTAGAAATTTTAGGATTCAGAAGTAAGTTTAAAAGTCTGCTTTGCTCTTCATTTAGCTCACTTTTTATAACTTTATTCCATTGAGATTGTGCTAAATTGCCATTCTTGATAGCATGCCCAAATCTACTTTTTACTTCTTCACAAATATAAAATTTTTTACTAGAATCAAATCCTGCTTTTTTCTTAGAGTTTGCTATCTCTTCATCACCTAAAGGAGCGCCATGTGAGTGATGGCTCCCTTCTAATTTACAAGCACCTTTAGCAATAGTTGTATTTGCAATAATTAAAAAAGGCTTGATTTGCTCTTTTGAGTTTTCTAAAACTCTGTTTATTTCCTCAAAATTATGCCCATCCATGTGAGCCACTTGCCACCCTTGTGCTTCAAATCTCTGCTTTATATCTTCGCTCCAAGCAATTTGTGTGCTACCTTCTATAGTTATCTCATTTGAGTCGTATATAACTATTAAGTTATCTAGGTTTAAGTGTCCTGCAAATGAACATGCTTCATAACTAATACCCTCTTGCAAATCTCCATCACCACAAAAACAGTAAACTTTATGGTCTATAACTGTTGCTTGATCGCTATTTAAAATATTGCCCGCATATTTTGCTGCCATTGCAAAACCAACTGCATTTGCAACTCCTTGACCTAATGGGCCGGTTGTAACTTCAACACCGGGGACATCTCCATATTCTGGATGCCCTGGAGTTTTACTGCCTAGTTGTCTAAAATCTTTTAAATCTTCTAAGCTTAAATCATATCCGCTAAGATGTAAAAATGAGTAAATTAAAGGCGATACATGTCCACCACTAAAAACTAATCTATCTCTGTTTAACCATTTTGTATCTTTTGGATTGTGTTTAATATGATGGCTTAAAACTGTAATTATATCGGAAAGTCCCATGGACGCTCCGGGGTGTCCGCTATTTGCATGTTGTACTATATCTGCACATAAAAATCTTATTGTATCTGCCTGTTTTTGCATCATGGCTTTATCATACATATTTATCCTTTAAAATAGTTGTTTATAATTTTTCTTAAACACTGTGATAAGTCTTCTTTAAAAGAGTTTGTATCAATTTCTAACTCTTTTAAAAGTCTACTTTTCTCATCATTTGCACCTTTAATACCAAGAAGATTTATAAAAGAGTTTTTATTTACATCACTCATTGTAGATTTTCCTGCTTGATCACTACTTTGTGTTATGTCTATAATATCGTCTTGAATTTGAAATAAAAGTCCAAGTTTCAAGCCAAAATTATAAATTGATTGTTGTTTTTTTTCACAAAGCCCACCAATAATTGCACCCATTAACAAAGATGCCGCTATAAGTTTTGCGGTTTTATTTACATGCATAAACTTCAACTGCTCTAAAGAGAGCTTTTTGTTTTCAAATTTACAATCAATAGCTTGACCAATTATCATGCCATTAATGCCACCATCACGAGCCAATATTGATATTAATTTTACTTTTATCTCATCACTTAAAGGAGCATTTGTTATCATATAAAAAGAGTGAGAATTCAATGCATCGCCTACTAAAATAGCAGTTGTTTCGTCATATTTAATGTGAAGAGTTTCATTTCCACGGCGTAAACATGCATTATCCATAGCTGGTAGGTCATCATGAATTAGCGAATAAGTGTGAAACATCTCTACTGCAAGTGCCACATGCATTGAGTTCTTAAGTAAAAGAGGGGACGAATTTTCAACTACACTAAGAAGAAGTAATGGACGAAATCTTTTTGCTTTTGCACTTAGCATTTCACTTAAAGCTAAGTTAAAATTAGGGTGAAAACTCTCCACTTTTGGAAGATTATTCTTTAAAAAAATCTCAAATTCTAGTAACATTAAATTTTCATTTTCACAAAAAATTGAAAATTAGCTCTATCAAAAAGAAGTTGAATATCTTTTGATTTTAATTTTGAAATATACACTTGTACATCTTTTTGATTTTTCACTGTTTTATTGTCTATTTGCATCAGCTTATCGCCCACAAGAAGACCACTAGTTTGAGCAAAACTATTTTTTTTAATTTTTACTATTTTTAAGTTTTTATCAAAAAAAATGCCTTTATTTTCTAAAGATGAATCACTCAAATAGCCTCCACCAATTTTTGAACGAACAATTAATTTTTTCTTATATTTTTTGTTGCCTCGCAAAAATTCTATATTAATTGTACTGTTTGGCTTTGAAAAAAGTATGGTTTGGTTTAACTGTTTAAGTGAGAGGATTTTTTTGTTGTCTATTTTTAAAATTTTATCTGCTACATGTAGAGATTGTTTAGGGTAGAATGGATCTACACTTTTAACTACAAAATTCTTTGCTTTTTTTTCAAAACTAACACCAATATCACCATAATAAACATTTTTATTGCTTATAAATCTTTTAATATATTCGCTACCTATAAAAGTGCCTGACCCTACACCTAAGCCATATATTTCACAACACAAACAAGAGATAATACTATTGGCTTCTAATTTTCCATTTTGCAAGTGAAAACTGTCTAGCAATACTCCACTTTTTGCAAAATTGCCGACATATAGAGATGTATCGTCCATTCCAGCTATCCACTCCCCTAGTTTTAGTAATCGTGTACTTCTTAATTTTGCTGGTTTTAAAGTTTTTTTTGAATGAAATAGATATAAGTTTAAAAAAGGGTCAAACTTGACATAATCTATTTTTGGTCTAGTTTTAGAGTATGCGACGGCTAAGTTAGGGGTAATTGCGACGGCTCTTATGTTACCAAAATAGACAAAAGATTGTACATTTTTATTATAGCACTGTCTAAAATCTGGATATGTAAAATCTACAGCATGTAAAGCTTGAAAAATAAAATAAAAAGAGATAATAAAGCGTATCATGTGTTATCCTTGTTTATTTAAGCCTTCAACACCTTGAAACATTTGAACTGCTGCATGTTTCTTGTTGTCTTCTACCATTTTAATCGCATCATTTACGGCACTCATAAGAAGAATTTGCAAAGATTCTTTATCACTTAAAAGAGAGTTATCTATTGTTATATCGTTTACTTCGCCATCTCCATTAATGCTAACACTTATCAGACCGCCACCACTTTTTGCAGAGTAAGTTTTTCTTTTTGCTTCTTCATCTATTTTTAGAGCATTTTTTTGTACCTCTTTAAACATTTCACCCATTTTTGAAAAATCTATATTTTCAAACATTATGCCACCTAAAATCTTTTTTCATTATATTATTATATCTCATAATGATCCCTCTATTTGGAATTTTAATTTTCTTTATTTAACTATATTATATCTAAAAACTTTGAATTTTTAACAACTCTCTAACTATATTTCTATCATCAAATGGAATTTTTTTCTCTTTAAACTCTTGATAAGTTTCATCGCCTTTGCCTAATATTAAAACTATCTCATGATCACATCTTACATGTAAAGCATATTTTATAGCCTCTTTTCGATCAACTTCTATATATAAAGAGTCTGTGTTTTTAATACCAACAGCTATATCTTTTATAATCAAATTAGGATTCTCACCTCTTGGATTATCGCTAGTAAGTACTATTTTTTTTGCATATTTATTGGCAATATTGCCCATTTTTTCTCTTTTGTCTCTGTCTCTGTCTCCGCCAGCTCCAAACACTACGATTATATCTCTATCTTTAAAAGCATCAAAAACTTTATCCATACCATCGGGTGTGTGGGCAAAATCTACTATCACAAGTGGTTTACTGCTTACTATTTCCATGCGACCTTCCACTCCAGCAAAATTTTCTATTGCTTTACATGTCTCTTTTAAGGGAACAATTTGGAGCATATCTACAGCACTTAATGCGGCTAGAATATTGTAAATATTAAAAAGACCATGAAGTGGTGAGTAAAAATTATATGTTTTATCAATTTTTTGCAAAACTGCACTTGTTCCATCTTTTAATGTATATGCAACTACTTTGTAAGTTGAAGGGTTTTCGACTCCATAAGTAACACAATTTTTTTTATTAAAACGTATTTTTTTGTCATCTTTATTGATTAGTTTTAAAGTCTCATCATCAAAAAAACTACTTTTTACAGATACATAAGAGTCAATATTTCCATGATAGTCTAAATGGTCTTGAGTTATATTTGTAAAAATTTTTAAATAAAACTCTAGCCCCTCTATACGTTTTTGCTTAATTGCATGGGAGCTTACCTCCATAATAAAATATTCACATCCATCACTTTGGGCGTCTTTTAAATTTGCTATTGTTTGTAAAATAGGAGGTGTTGTTAAACTCTTCTCCCCTCTTCTTTCTTCATTAACAAAGTATCCTCTCGTGCCTTGAAATGCAACTTTTTTGTCTAAATCCAAGAGTATAGAGTAAATTGCAGCAGCAGTTGTGGTTTTGCCATTTGTGCCTGTAACTCCAATTATTTTTATACTCTTTTTTATGCCCAATATATCTAAACAATCTGCTGGAGTAATAACTTTACATGTAACACTATCTATGTAGTTTCTATTTTGATGAGTTAAAATAAATGCGGTTGTTTTATTGCACTGTTTTGAGTTATCAGTAATAGAGTTAAAAGTAGCTCCATTTTTAAGTTTTATTATCAACTTTCTACTTTTTTTACAAGTTCTTGCAATCTTTCGTCATGAGGATAGAGTCCAACTGCACTCTCAAAGTAGTTCATAGATAGATCTTTAAAGCCATTATCTATAAGTTTTTCTAAAAAATCAATAAAATCATCTTTTTTATAAATAATTACTTTAGTAGAGAACATGATATCTTCAAATGCTTCTTTAAAACTCTTTTTATTATCTATGTAAGTTTTAAAATCCTCATAAGCTATACCATTTTCTTCATTTATCTTAGCCTCTATTTCATCTTGTAAAAAAAGAGTCTCCAAGCTTTCTAAACTAAAATCTATTGAATCTATAATTTCCTCTATTATCTCTTCGCTATTTTCTACTCCGCTATCTTTATTTATAAGATAATACTCATAAAGAGCTATAGCTTCATCTTTTTTACTTATACCAAATTCAGATAACATGGCGCTAATTCGTGCTTCTTTTGAGTCTGGTTGTTCTTTAAGAGCTAAAGAGAAATAGAGAAGAGCCTCTAAAAAATCTTTTTTATAAAAACTTGAAATTCCTCGTTTTAAATATTTGTTAATCAATTAATCAAACTTTTTTATCGTATCTTCCATGCCTTGAGCGATATTAATAACTTCAATCTCAGGATGTATATCGATTCTAAGTTGTCTCTGTATTCCATGTTTTAAAGTTTGATCACTTGAAGCACAGCCTATGCAAGCACCTTGAAGTTGCACAAAAACTCTTCCGCTTTTAATAGCAAGTAGAGTTAGTCCGCCCCCATCAAGTGCTAACATAGGTTTTATTTTTTCTAATGATTTCTCTACTACAGGCAGTAACTCTTCATCACTAAAAGGTATCATCACATCTCCATTTATTTAATTAGACAATCATACTAATTCTATAAAAGCCATGTCCGCAGCATCGCCTCTTCTTGTGCGAGTTTTAATAATTCTTGTATAACCACCATTTCTGTCTATATATTTAGGTGCTATTTCTTCAACTAATTTTTTAGTAGACTCTTTATCTTGTAGTGCAGCAAAAATTGCTCTATGAGCATTAAAATCACCTTTTCTTGCTTTAGTGATTAATTTTTCTATATATCCTCTAAGCTCTTTTGCTTTAGGTGTTGTGGTCTCTATCTTTTTACTTTTTATAATCGCTATAGCCATATTCTTCAAAAGTGCTGCTCTATGTGTTGAAGTACGACTAAGCTTTCTGTATCCATGCTTATGTCTCATTATTCATCCTCATTTGATTTCAAATCTTCTATTTTTTTCTTAAGTACTTCGGCAGTATCATCAAGGAAATCTGAACCAACTGGAAATCCAATCTCTTGCATAGATGCACTTATCTCTTCAAGAGATTTTTTACCAAGGTTTTTAAGATTTTTAAGTTCTATCTCACTCATTAACACTAATTCGCCTATAAATTTTATCTCTGCTTTATCTAAGCAATTAAAACTTCTAGCACTCAAATTCAACTCTTCAATACTCTGTAAGAGTTTATCAATCTCAATACTATCATTAGAAGTATCTTTTATAGAAGGCATCTTTATATCTAAAACACTATTAAATACTGACATTTGAGCATACATAGCTTTCAAAGAGTTTTTAAATGCTTCAATTGGTGAAATTAATCCATCTGTTTCAACAGTAAATATCACTTTTTCAAAGTTTGGATTATCTTCTACTAGTATATTTTCTATGTTATAGATAGCTTTTTTAACTGGAGTAAAAAAAGCATCTAATGCTATATAATCACTATCAACTAAATCTCTAATAACCTCGCTAGGCACATACCCCATGCCATTTTCTAAAATTAAAGAAAAATTAAGCTTAGCATCTTCATTAATGGTTGCCAAATACCCTTCGGGGGTAACAACTTCTATTGTCTCATTAGAGAGGTCTTTGCCATAGATCTCTTTTGCTCCATCAAATGAATAGTTGACTTCAACACGTTTTTCATCATTTTTGATTTTAAAGCGTACATTTTTAAGATTAATTATAAATAGTGCAACATCTTCAAGCATGCCACGCATACTATCAAATTCATGTGTTACTCCCTCAATCTTAATAGCTATAGGGGCAAATCCAACTGTACTACTAAGAAGTAATCTTCTTAACGGATGGGCTAAAGTTATAGCAAAACCAGCTTCAAATGGGTATGCTACTATTTTAGCTTTTTTGTCTGAAATTTTTTCTATCTCTATCTCTGTTGGCATATATGCCACTGTACTGATTTTTTGCACTTATACTACCTCACTTATTATTTAGAGTATAGCTCAACGATCAATCTCTCTTCAACCGGAATAACTACTTCTTCGCGCTCAGGAAATCGAGTAAATATACCCATTGCCTTATCTGCCTCAACATCAACCCATGGAACTATGCCAGTTTGTGCTGTTAGTTCTAATGAACGAACTACTTGAGAATTACTTTTAGCTTTTATGCTAATCTCAATTTTATCGCCCTGACAAACTTGATAAGAAGGAGTATCTAACTTTCTTCCATTTACAAGTACATGTCCGTGAGTTGTTAGCTGTCTAGCAAATCTTCTAGTAGTAGCAAAACCCATTCTATAGACAACATTATCTAGTCGTCTTTCAATTAAAGTTATGAGATTTTCTCCTGTATTGCCATCTCTTCTTGCTGCTTCTTTAAATAATCTTCTAAACTGTTTTTCTGAAACACCGTACATAAACTTAGCTTTTTGCTTCTCTCTTAATTGAAGTCCATAGTCACTAATTTTTGTTCTTCTTTGGCCGTGCTGTCCTGGTGCATATGGTCGTTTATCTAATGCACTTTTACCAGCAAGACGACGCTCGCCTTTAAGAGCCAAACTTACACCTAGTCTTCTCTCAAGTTTCTCTACAGGTCCTCTGTATCTAGCCATTTTTTCTCCTAGTTATCTAAACAAAATATCATACTAGATATTTTAAAATTATCAAATCTTTCACTAACTTTAATTAAAAAGTTCTCTATTTATTTTAGTGTAATAAAGATAGCCTAAACTCTTCTTCGCTTTGGAGGTCTACAACCATTGTGCGGTAGCGGGCTAATATCTTTTAAGAAAATTACCTTAATTCCCTCTGTCGCTCCAACACTCTTCACTGCTGTTTCTCTTCCACTGCCAGGCCCTTGAATTTTAATACCTACTTCTTTAATGCCATGCTCTTTTGCTTTTGATAGTGCATCTTCAACTGCTTGTTGTGCTGCATAAGGTGTTGATTTTTTACTACCTTTAAAGCCAAGGCTACCTGCACTACTCCATGTAATAACATTACCCATGTCATCAGTTATAGTTACAACAGTATTGTTAAATGTTGCAGAGATATAAACAATGCCTTTAGCGATACTTTTTTTTGCAACTTTTTTACGTGTTATTCTTCTTTTCGCCATTTAAATGTTCCTTGAAAGTCAATTATGCTTTTGCACCGACGGTTTTTCTCTTACCTTTTCTTGTGCGTGCATTAGTTTTCGTTTTTTGACCACGAACAGGAAGACCTCGTCTGTGCCTTAATCCTCTGTAGCTACCCATATCCATTAGAGCTTTAATATCTAGCGTTACTTTTTTTCTTAAATCACCTTCAACTTGATAATTTTCTTGAATCTCTTTTCTTATAGATGCAATGTCTGACTCTGTTAATTCATGAATTCTTTTATTAAAAGATATTCCAACAGCATTTAGTATTGTTTTTGAACTTGTTAAGCCTACACCATAAATATAAGTTAATCCATACTCTACTCTTTTCTTTTTAGGAAGATCTACACCTGCAATTCTTGCCATGCTTATCCTTGTCTCTGTTTGTGTTTTGGGTTTTCACAAATAATTCTAACGATACCTTTTCGTTTAATTACTTTGCACTTACCGCACATCTTCTTTACAGAAGCCCGTACTTTCATTGTCTATCTCCTTTTTACTAGGTAAACCTAGAAAAATTAATACAACAGTTAAAAGATATATCACATATATCTAAACAGTCCACTCTCAAATTCGTAAACCGTTACAGGTTTAGCGAGCTAAGGCTAAACCAATACTTGAAAAAGTAGTGGTATTTTTTCAAATATTCTTCATACAGTTTCACAAAAGGAATACATTATATCAAAATAAACTAATAATTTACTTATATCTATATGTAATGCGTCCCTTATCTAGCGAATAAGGAGTTAGTTCTAACTTCACTGTGTCGCCTGGCATTATTTTAATATAATGCATTCTCATCTTGCCTGCTATGTGACATAAGACTACATGTCCATTTTGAACTTCTACTTTAAATATTGCATTAGGTAGTGCCTCTAATACTTTGCCATCTATTTCAATTACATCATTTTTTGCCATATTTATATACTTCCTTCTTGTATTGCCGATAAAATTTCGGTCTCATTGTTTATAATTGCTACAGTATGTTCATAATGACTTCCAAAAAAACCATCTTCTGAAACCACTGACCACTTATCGTCTAGAATCTTTGAAACTCCACTCTTCTGACAAACCATAGGTTCTAAACAAAAAACCATTCCATTTTTTATTTTAGGACCTTGTTTTGGATTTCCACCCTCTAAATAATTTGGTATTTCTGGTTCTTCATGAGGTTTTTTGCCTATTCCATGACCACAAAAACTTCTTAAAGGCATATAGCCTCTTGAGTGAATAAACTTTTCTAAAATAAGGCTTAATTCTTTAAATCTCATTCCTACTTTTATGCTTTTTATTGCATGGTAGAGTGCGTCATAAGAGCAATTTATAAGATCTTGATTCTCTTTTGAAATCTCACCTATTCCAATAGTAATAGCAGCATCTCCAAACCACTCATCTTTTTCAACACCAATATCAAAGCCTACAATATCTCCATCTTTTAAAACATAATTGTTTGGTATGCCATGAATAATAACTTCATTAACAGAGGTACAAACACCCGAAGGAAAACCATATAAGCCCTTAAAAGAAGGTCTTCCGCCTTGTGCTTGAATAAAATCCTCACCCATAGCATTTAGCCTTGACAGTTTTATGCCAGAGCGGGCTTCCTTTGAGAGTAGCTCAAGTGTTTTGGCTACAATTTTATTTGAAATTCTAAGTTTCTCAATATCTTGTAGTTTTCTAATAGCAATCGCCATTAAAGACCTACTGCACTCAATGTCTCATATTTATTCATATACATTTGTGCTTCAATTTTTCTCATAGTATCGAGTGCAACTTGAACCACAATAAGAACTGCAGTTCCTCCAAAAAAGAATGGAACACCCATTGACTTCACTAAAACCCATGGAAGTGTTGAAATAAGTCCTAAATATATAGAGCCCCAAAATGTAAGTCTACTTGCAACTTCATTTAGATACAAGGCCGTACTTTCTCCGGGACGAACACCGGGAATAAAGCCACCTTGTTTTTTTAGGTTTTCTGAAATATCTTTAGCACTAAAGACAATAGATGCATAAAAATATGCAAAGAATATAACAAAAACAAAAGTCAATATATTAAACATGTAGCCATTTGGATTTAAAAAATCATTTACTCTTTGAATTATAGGATTTGTACTAGCTTGCATAATTGTTGATGGAAACATCAATATAGCACTTGCAAAAATTGGCGGTATAACTCCACTTAAGTTTACTTTTATAGGTACATAATTCATGATTCTTTTGTGCTGATTTTGCATAATAACTTTTCTACTATATGAAATTGGAACACGCCGTTCTCCCATTTCAACATAGATAATAGAACCAACAGTAGCAAGAATAACTAATAAAATACCAATAACAACTAAGAAATTTAATTCTCCTGTATTTACAAGATTTATTGTTCCACCAATTGCACTTGGAATTCCAGAAACAATACCAGCAAAAATAATCAAAGATATACCATTGCCAACACCACGTTGAGTAATTTGTTCACCAATCCACATAAGTAACATTGTTCCTGTAAGCATGGAGGCTGCTGCTACAGCAGAAAAGGTAGACATGTCAATCATTACAGCACTTTCACCACTTCGTCCAGTCATGCTTGCTAATCCTACAGAAACGCCAATAGCTTGAATAATAGTGATGCCTATAGTTGCATAACGGATAATCTGCATGTACTTAACCATTCCATCGCGCTCTTTTTTCATCTTGCCAAGAGTAGGAAATGTAGCCGCTAAAAGCTCCATAACAATTGAAGCAGTAATATATGGCATAATTCCTAGAGAGATTATACTCATTCTCTCCGCAGCATTACCGCTAAACATGTTAAACATGCCTAGTGCATTTGAGTTATTTGAATCAAAAAATTCTTTAATTACATCAAGATTTACACCAGGCACTGGTACATATGCTAGTATCCTATATGCAAAAATAAACGCTAAAGTAATTAAAATCTTTTTAGTAAGATCGCTACTCATCTTATTTGCCAGTATGAGTT
This sequence comes from Sulfurospirillum sp., assembly GCA_016735235.1. Lineage (GTDB taxonomy): Bacteria > Campylobacterota > Campylobacteria > Campylobacterales > Sulfurospirillaceae > Sulfurospirillum_A. The sequence goes on from JAERRW010000028.1 coordinate 12,910, forward strand.
ATATTATCGTCTTTTATTCTAGTAGCAAGGTTTTTAGCTCCTACACCGATAAGTTTCACTCTATTGACTGTTCTGGACATTTTATGAACACTTCTTATAGAATCTAGGGTTATCTCTTTTAGCGAAGAGATGGCTTTTACCCTATCAACATTAATACTATAGGGTTTACTTACTCTTGAGTAAAAACCTACTTTTGGTAACCTTTTACTTATTGGTTGCTGTCCGCCCTCAAAATTTCTTTTTATTTTATAACCAGAACGAGACTTTTGTCCATTACTTCCACGACCCGCTGTTTTACCCGTACCACTTCCTTGACCACGACCTACTCTTTTTCTTGCATGAGTTGAGCCAATTGCTGGGGTTAGATTATCTAATGCCATTATAGCTCCTTTTAAGATTTAATCATTTTAAGAGCTTTCATTGTTGCTCTTACTACATTTGCTGGATTATTTGAACCTAATGACTTAGTTAAAATATCTTTAATACCTGCTAATTCAAGAACTGGACGAGTTGCTCCGCCGGCTATAACCCCTGTACCTTCACTAGCTGGTCTAAGTAGAATCCTACTAGCATTATATTTTACCTCAATATCATGAGCTATGGTTGAGCCTTTAATATTTACTTTTACTATATTTTTAAATGCATCATCGACTGATTTTTTGATAGCGTCTGGAACTTCTTTAGCTTTTCCAAAACCAAATCCAACTAATCCTTTTTTATTTCCGACAACTACTAATGCTGTAAATCTAAAACGTCTACCACCTTTTACAACTTTAGTTACACGGCCAATATTAACGATAGCTTCTTCAAACTCTTCTCTATTATATTTTTCCATTGAATAGTCTCCTCCTCATTACAGCTTAATGCCGTTTTCTCTTAAGCCGTCTGCAAAAGCAGCAACAACACCATGATAAAGATACCCATTTCTATCAAACACTACATTTGTTATATTTTTATCTTTTAGAAACTCGGCAAAAACCTTTGCTAGTTTACTCGCTCCAACTTTGTTAGATTTAATGCTTAATTTTGCTCCATCAGCACTTGCTAAAGTAACATTGTTTACATCATCTATTGCTTGAACATAAACATACTTATTGGATTTAAAAATAGATATTCTTGGTCTCTCCACTGTACCAGATATATCTGCTCTAACTCTTTTTTTACGCTTGATTCTTAATGCTATTTTTCTTTTTAAAATATTTACTCTCATTTACTACCCCTATTTCTTAGCAGTTTTTCCCGCTTTTCGGCGGATATGTTCTTCAACATATTTAACACCTTTGCCTTTATATGGCTCTGGTGGTCTAAAACTTCTAACTTCAGCAGCAACTTGTCCAACAACTTGCTTATCATCGCCTTTTATAGTGATAATATTTTTCTCTACAGAGATCTGAAGACCTTTTGGAAATTCATAGTTTATTGGGTGTGAAAAACCAAGCTGAAGCTCAAGAATATTTCCTTTCACTATAGCTTTATAACCAACACCATTGATCTCCAACTGTTTTTGGTACCCTTTTGTCAATCCAACTATAATGTTAGCACTAAGTGCACGATAAGTTCCCCAGTAAGCACGATCTTGTCTATCATCACTTTTTGCTGAAAATACTATTTGTCCATTTTCTACTTTTACTTCAATATTTCCTTTAGTATCCAACTCTTTTTGAATACTACCTTTTTTAAACACAATTACTTTTCCATTAACTAGAACTTCTATTCCAGAAGGAATTGTAACTGGATTTTTTCCAATACGAGACATCTATTTCCTTTACTTGTCTACGATAAGACTTTACTTCATATGGTTATCGAATACCATAAAAGAAAACTGTTTACCAAATACTTGCAAGTACTTCTCCACCAACTTTTGCTTTGTGAGCATCGTCGTTGCTTAGTACACCTTTTGAAGTTGAAACTACGAAAGTACCATAACCATTTTTAAACTTCTTAATATCATCAAAACCTTTATAAACACGGCGTCCTGACTTAGATATTTTTTTAATTTCTGTAATTACACTCTTCTCATTTTTGTCATACTTTAGTATAACTTTTATAAACTTTTTATTGCTATTTTCAATAACATTAAAACTCTCAATATAGCCTTTATTTTTAAAGACTACCATAACAGCTTCTACTAATTTTGAATGCATTAACTGTGTAACATCTAATTTTCTTAATGATGCATTCCTAATTCTAGTTAATGCATCTGCTAAAAGGTCATTTATCATTCTATCTCCTTACCAGCTTGCTTTTTTAAGGCCTGGAATCAGACCTTCATTTGCCATTTTTCTAAGACAAATTCTACACACACCAAAATCTCTATAAACCGAATGAGGACGCCCACAAATTTGACATCTACTGTATCCTCTTACTTTAAACTTAGGAGTTCTTGCAGCCTTCGCTATCATTGATTTTTTTGCCATGCTATTTACCCTTCATGAATGGAATACCGACTAACTCAAGAAGCTTAAATGCTTGTTTATCGTTAGGTGCAGTTGTAACAATTGTTATGTTCATGCCATGAATTTTCAATATACTATCAAAATCTACTTCTGGAAACATTAATTGTTCAGTTAAACCAAAGTTATAGTTTGCTCTACCGTCAAAACCATTTCTTGATAATCCACGAAAATCCTTAACTCTTGGAAGTGCTACTGATATTAACTTATCCAAAAATGCAAACATCTGCTCATTTCGCAAAGTAACTTTAACACCAACAGGATACCCTTCTCTTACTTTAAAACCAGCAACTGACTTTTTAGCACTTTTTATTTGTGCTTTTTGTCCAGAAATTAAAGAGATAGTATCAACAATATTTTGTAAAATTTTGCTATCTTTCCCATCATCACCAGCACCAACACTAATAACTATTTTTTCTAGTGCTGGAATTAGCATAGGATTTTTGATATTAAACTCTTTTGTTAGTGCATCTTTTATCTCAGATTTATATTTAGCCTTTAATCTGTTCATAATTCACCTTCTACTTTTTCAACATTAGAGATATCTATAGGCATCTCTTTGTTAATAAACCCACCATTTGTATTTTTATCATCAGGCTTAACAGCTTTTTTAGCTATCTTGCAACCCTCAACAATAACTTTAGATTTTTTTGTAAACATCTGTAAAACTTTAGCAACTTTACCTTTATCATCTCCAGCGATAATTTTTACACTATCACCTTTTTTAATCTTAAATTTAGTCGCCATTATAAAACCTCCGGAGCTAGTGATACAATTTTCATAAAACCAGCATATCTTACTTCTCTGCCAACTGGTCCAAAAATTCTTGTCCCTAACGGTTCTTTTTTATCATTCAAAATAACAGCTGCATTCTCATCAAATCTAATAAGTGAGCCGTTTTCTCTTTGTATCTCTTTTTTTGTTCTAACAATTACCGCTTTAATAACCTGTCCTTTTTTAACTTTACCAGTAGGTAGAGCTTTTTTAACAGAAGCAACAATAATATCGCCTACAGTTGCATAACGACGCTTAGAGCCACCAAGTACTTTGATACACATAATCTCTTTAGCACCAGTATTATCAGCAACTGCTAATCTAGTAAAACCTTGTACCATTACTCAACTCCTGCCATAACTATTCGCAAGAGTCTAAATGATTTTCTTTTAGATAGTGGTCTACACTCAATAGCTCTTACAATATCACCTATTTTTGCATCATGCTTCTCATCATGAACAATAAATTTTTTGAAACGCTTAACATATTTACGATACTTAGGGTGCATTACGCGTCTCTCCATTAAAACTGTGATTGATTTATCTCCAGTTTTTTGTACGACTACGCCTTGAATTTCTCTTTTTAAAGCCATTACTTTCCCCTAATCACTTATTTTGAGTAGAAATAGCCGTATTAATACGAGCAATATCTCTTCTAACTTCTCTAATCTCATTTGAATTAGTTAGTTGCATTGTCTTGAGCTTTTGTTTTACTGTAAACAAAAGAAACTTTTTCTCTTTTAATAACTCTACCAATTTAACAGTAGTCTTTTCACTTAACTCAGTATACTTCATTTTCGCTCTCTCTATTAATTACCTTAGTTTTAAAAGGCAACTTATGCATAGCCAATGTTAGTGCCTCACACGCTAACTCTTCGCTAACTCCAGCCATTTCAAAAATAATTCTTCCTGGTTTAATATTCATAACCCATCTTTCAACTGGTCCTTTACCCTTACCCATTCTTGTCTCAAGTGGCTTAGCCGTTAAAGGTTTGTCTGGAAATACACGAATCCATGTTTTTGCTTGACGCTTAACATGTCTTGTATATGCAACTCTAGCAGCTTCAATCTGTCGTGAATCAATACGCCCTGCTTCAATAGCTTTAAGAGCAATTTCACCAAAGGCAATAGAGTTACCTCTAAATGATTTACCACGATTTCTGCCCTTCATCATCTTTTTAAATTTTGTTTTTTTAGGCATTAACATTAGTTTTACCTCTTCTTGGTCTTCTTGATCTTATTTTTTCTTTTTGTTCGGCTTGAACACCAGTTGTTAAAACTTCGCCTTTAAAAATCCACACTTTTATGCCAATAATTCCATATGTTGTATGTGCTTCTGCAAAACCATAATCTATCTTAGCTCTAAGTGTATGTAAAGGAACTCTTCCTTCAAGATACCACTCTGTTCTAGCCATTTCAGCACCGCCTAATCTACCAGCAACAGATATTTTAATACCTTTTGCTCCAGATTTTTGTGCACCTTGAATAACTTTTTTCATAGCTCTTCTAAATGCAACACGACGCTCTAACTGCATTGCTACATTTTCAGCTACTAACTGGGCAGATGCTTGCGGTTTTCTCTCTTCCTTGATATTTACATTAATATCTTTACCAGCAAGTTTATTTAATTTAATTTTGAGCTTCTCTATATCTGCACCTTTTTTACCTATAATAATACCAGGTCTTGCAGCAACAACAGTAACTCTTAATTTTTTAGCCGTTCTTTCAATAAGGATTTGACTAACACCTGCATAATAGAGTTCTTTTTTTAAAAACTTTCTTATTTTATGATCTTCTCCAATATTTGCTACTAAGTTCTCTCCAGGAAACCATCTTGAATCCCAATTTCTATTGATTCCAAGTCTTAAACCAATTGGATTTACTTTTTGACCCATCTTAGTCTTCCTTCTTTGTAGTTTTTGATACTTCTACAAATACATGTGAAGTTGGTTTTCGAATGCCGCTAGCACTTCCTCTGGCTCTTGGTCTAAACCTCTTAAGAACCGGTCCTCTATCTATACGACAAGATGAAACTATAACTTCCTCTGGCTCAAAACCACCATTAGCAACTGCACTTGCAAGAACTTTTGATATTATTTTTGCGGCTTTATTAGGCATAAATTCTAAACTTGCGAGTGCAAATTCTGCATTCATTCCTTGGATTTCACGAGCTACAAGTCTAGCTTTAAGTGGCGACAATCTTATAAATCTCAATATTGCTTTGCTCATAACTACTTACCCACTTTTTTTTGAACAGAGCCCTTATGACCCTTAAATGTACGTGTTGGAGCAAACTCTCCTAATTTATAACCTATATGATTTTCTGTTATATATAGTGGTATAAAATTTCTTCCATTATGAATATTTATCGTTAAGCTAATCATGTCAGGAGTAATTGTACTTCTTCTGGACCAAGTCTTGATAGGCTTGCTTGATTTTTCTTCTTTTGCTTTTAACACTTTTTTAATTAAGTGATCATCAACAAAAGGACCTTTTTTTAGACTTCTTCCCATCTATCTTCCTTTTCTTCTAGAAATAATAAGTCGATCACTCGCTTTTTTGCGACGAGTTTTAGCACCTTTAGTTGGCTTACCCCAAGGAGTAACTGGATGACGACCCGAATTTGTTTTTCCTTCACCACCACCATGTGGATGATCAATTGGATTCATCGCAGAACCTCGTGTTTGTGGTCTAATTCCTCTATGTCTACTTCTACCAGCTTTACCAATAACAACATTAGCCCAATCTTCACATCCAACTACTCCAACTGTTGCCATGCACTCACTAAGCACTTGTCTCATCTCTCCACTAGGTAGCCTCAAAACAACATACTTCTCTTCTCTGCCCATTAGTTGAACATATCCTCCAGCACTTCTTGCTATTTGAGCACCTTTGCCTGGTTTCATCTCTATATTATGAAGAATTGTACCAACTGGAATATTCTTCATTTTCATAGCATTACCAGGCTTAATATCAAGTCCAGCTTCAGATGCCATGATTTTATCGCCTACATTTAACCCTGAAGGTTGAATAATATATCTTTTTTCTCCATCTTCGTACTTAATAAGCGCGATTCTGCAAATTCTATTTGGATCATATTCAATAGCTTCAACAGTGCCTTGTATGTCAAATTTTCTTCTTTTAAAATCAATTATTCTATAAAGTTTTTTAGCACCGCCTTGTTTATGACGAGATGTAATTCTACCATTGTTATTTCTACCAGCAGTTACTGGTAATTTTTTAAGCAAAGAAGGAACACTTGCTTTAGCGGTAATATCTCCTGAATCTAAGCCAGTGATATATCTACGACTTGGAGTATAAGGTTTGTATGATTTAATAGCCATGTTATGCTCCTACACTTTCTAATTGAGCACCTTCTGGTAATTGAACATAAAACTTTTTAAAATCGTTACGTTTACCTTGAATGCCTTTAAATCTCTTTACTTTTCCTAAAACTCTCATTGAATTTACTTTTAATGGAGTAAAGCCGAAGTACTCTTTAAGTACCTCCTTGAGACGGTTTTTAGTCATTCTTGTTGATGTTTGAATAACAACAGTACCATCTTCTTGAAGGCTTAAGCTTTTTTCTGTATAAAGTATTGCTTTGATATCTGTTATATCTGCCATAATTATCCCTCTTTTGCTATTGTTTCAAGCACTGATTTTTCTATCACTACTGCATAAAATGCTGTAGCCAAATACGCATTTAGTTCATTTGATTCTATTAGGTAAGCTTTTGGAACATTTCTAAATGCTAAAAAAGTTTTCTCATCTATAAGGTCTTTCACAATTAACACATCTCTTGCACCTATAGATTTTACAACTATTGCTGCATCTTTAGTTTTGCCAGATTTAACCTCAATTGAATCGACAACAAAAAGTGCATCTTTTAGTGCTTTTTCATTGAGTGCAAACTCTAGTGCTAATCTCTTCTGTTTTTTATTAACTTTTTGGTCATAATTTCTATTTGCTCTAGGTCCAAAGGCTATACCACCGCCTACCCATATAGGGTTGGTTGTGCTACCAGCACGAGCTCTACCGCCACCTTTTTGTGCAAATGGTTTTTTTCCACCACCACGAACATCACTTCTGCTTTTAGTTGAAGCTGTATTTGCTCGCAAAGATGCCTGATATGACTTAACATATAAATGTAGATTATGAGAGTGAATTCCCTCAAATTTTTTAGGAAGATCTAACTCTCCTGAAGTTTCAAATTTATCATTAAGTACTATTGCTCTACTCATTTAATAATCCTTACTCTTCCCATTGCACCATTTGGTCCGGGAACTGCTCCTTTAACCGCTAGTATTCCATTCTCTTTATCGAATGAAACTATACTGTTTTTTACTGTAACTTTAACATTACCCATTTGTCCTGGCATCTTTTTACCTTTTTGCACACGCCCCGGCCACTCTGCATTTCCTATAGAACCACCTGTTCTATGAAATCTACTACCATGACTTGCTGGTCCACCTTTAAACCCATGACGCTTTATAACACCTGCAAAACCTCTACCTTTAGAGTTGAAACTTACTTTTAATTTTTTTGCTTCACTCAATGGAGCTATATCTAAAATACCGACTTTTTCATTTGCAACACTCATAGTAACAAAACGATTAAACTCCGAACTTAAGCCATACTTTTTTTGTTGACCAACTATTGCTTTATTTATTTTTTTGCCACTTGCATATGCAACAATTGCACATTTAACTTTATCTATTTCACAAACTTTTACTTCTACTACTTTTAAAAGAGTAACGGGAAGACTCGGCACTGCAACTGTTCTACTCATTCCTATTTTTTCTACTATATATTCCATAATTTGCTCCCTATTTACCCATAGCTCTAACTTCAACATTCACCTCTGGTGCTAAGTCAAGTTTCATTAGTGAATCAATTGTATCAGTTGTAGCAGACAATATATCTATCATACGACTATGTACTCTCATTTCAAACTGTTCTCTTGATGTCTTATTTACATGTGGCGATTTAAGCACTGTATAGCGTTTTATTTTTGTTGGCATAGGAATTGGGCCTCTAATTTCAGCTCCAGTTCGCTTAACAGCTTCTATAATTGCTGCAACAGATCTATCTAAAACTCTGTGGTCATAAGCCTTGAGTTTAAGTCTAATTTTCTCCATATACTACCCCTAAAAAGAACTTGTCACCTCTAAAGGATGACTTTAAAAGGAACAAGATTATATCAATACTTTATTTAAAAGTCAAGTATTTAGGAGTTTTTATACTTTTTATCTTATTTTACTTCCTTTTAAAAAGGAAAAGAATATAATTCTACATGAAAATACTAGAAAACCTTTATGATATAAAACATAAAAATCATCACTATCGTGAGCGAAAACTTACAATTACCTCAAAAAAAACTATTATAAATGGTGTTAAAAAAAGTGGAAAAACATGTTTAATTTTAGATTACTTGTCAAATTTTGATCAAGATAAAGTTCTCTATATTGATTTTAACGATACAAGAGTTGATGTAGTTTTAGTGAAAAAAAACTTAAAAAAGTTTATTGAATCAAAGCCTATAGCTATTTTAGTTATTGAAAATTTTGATAATAGTTTTGAACTTCCTCTAGTAGAAGAGTGCATACTTACATGTAAAGAGGAGATAGCAGGATTTGAAATACTAACTCTCTACCCTTTGGATTTTGAGGAGTTTGTATCTTTTGAACAGAGACACTTAGATATTGATCATCTATTTCAACTATATATCAATACTGGTTCGTATCCTCAAATTATATTAAATTCATCTCACAACATGTACTGGTCAATGCAAGAGATGTTACATGTAATACTAGATGATGTTACAGAATTTGAGATATTTAAAAAATTGAGTGAATCACAAAGTTTAAAAATATCTCTTTTTCAAATATTTAATCAACTAAAATCTACTATAAAAATATCGAAAGACTCTCTATATAAAAAGGTAGCAAAACTAGAATCAGAAAAAATGATTTTTTTAGTAAAAAAATATGGTTCAACAAAATCAAATAAAAAACTCTTTCTTATAGACTTTGCACTCAAAAATGCACTTACCTTTAAAAAAGAGTTTCTTAAAAAATTTGAAAATATAGTTTTTTTAGAACTTATGAAAAAAAATTATACAATCTACTATAGTGATAATATTGACCTTTACATTCCTAAAAAACAGTACGGGGTTTTATGTATTCCTTTTCTTCCACAAGAGATGATAAAACTAAAACTTCAAAAAATACTCCCACATGTTAAGGAGTTGG
>JAERRW010000009.1 GCA_016735235.1 Sulfurospirillum sp.
TCATCATAGACCACATGCAGTTTTAGGAAAGTTAAGTCCTATTGAATATTTAAATAAGTACAATTTAGAGATGAATTATTCTGTTTAAGCTTGGTTGGTTTAAGGGGAGGGTTACAGATAACCCTTTATGGTTCTTAAATTATTTTCATATGAAAATAAAATATATCTAACCATATTTTTATTTACCCATTTATAAAAATTTCTATATTCTAGGAATTCAGAAACTCTTTTGTTAATATTCCACCAGTTTTCATTAATAATTAATTGAAATAATTCACTAAAATCTTCATTTTTTCTTATATGAGTGTAGAACCCTTCGTTATCGTTTCTTAATCTAATAAGTGTTGCTCTAAATGTAAATTTTACTAAAGCAGAAATAAAATCATTTAAGCTTTCTTTGTCCTTATCATATATATTCATCATTAATGGATAAAAAGGGTTTACCCTTCCAATCATCATTAAGTCATCCATCTTCATACAATTTTGCTTATTATTTTTGATTTCTTCATATAAATTAAAACTTTTTTTCAACCTATCTACATATTCAATAATTTCTTCTTTAATCTTTATATCTGTTTGATTATTAAATAAATCATTAATTTTAGTTTTGATAAATTTAGCTGAACTATTATAGTCATCTGCTTTAGAATTTTCAAATGCAATAGTGTGATATCTTAATAAATCATTTTCACTAATAGAATTTTTTTCAATCAATCTATATATTGCTGAAAAATTATCCTGAATACTATTGATAGCTTGTTCTCCGTCATCTTTTAAATCTAGGCATCCAATTCGATACATTAAAAAGCTTTTAACACCCTCAAGGCTCGTAAGTTTTCTGCCCCTATCGTTTAATAATTCAAAAATTTGGGTAGCATCTGAAATTTTGTCAACTATATATAAAATTACATCTGAATTAATTAATATTTCTATTAATCGCTCTAGCAAGTCTATGTTTAAGCTGGATAACTCTTTATGAAAATATATTTTAGCCTCCATAAGTCGTTTTTGCGATGGCGTTTCTTGTATAGAAGCTCCATTATCATTTAAAATCGCATTTTGTAAAAAACTATTATCTTCATTTTCTAATTCAAGCTTATAGTTTTCACCATCATAAATATATCTTGAAAAAGTTTTACTGGTTACTTTTGTAGAATTTTTATTTTGCAAAATTTGAATTATAGATTTCATGAAAATCATAATAGTTGTCAAACGTTGCTGTCCATCAACGACATCAATCACTTCATATTCACCTCTATTATTTTTCTGATGAAATAACAATGTTCCAAGGAAATAACTTTTTTCACCTCTTTGGTTTAACAAATCTTCTAAAAAGTATTCAAGATTTTCATCTTTCCATGCGTATGTTCTTTGGTACTTAGGTATATTGAAAATTCTGTCACCATTAAACAGGTCTTTTAATTTTATATTTCCATTTTGTATATTTTACTGTGTGTACAACGGTTGAATAGAACTGTAAATTTTCGCTAGAAAATTTATTAGTTCCAAGGTTTTGTTTTATATTTTACTACTTTCAAGCTTCACTATTCTCTGAAGCTAGTTTCATGTTTTCTTGATTCTTCAATTTCTACTATCATCTCAATCACTTTTTTATAGCTATTGATAAAATACTTTTTAAACAGAGTATAGTTGCCAGTTTCATAGTAAGTTACTGTTGATTTGAGATACTCTTTTACACTCTCTTCATCTGGAATATATATCATATTTAATGTATTTTTTAACACCACATTTAGCATCAGTCTTGCTGTTCTTTTATTGCAGTCTGTAAAATATTGAAGATATGCTAAATTATTATGAATATATAAGGCTTTATCAAATGAATTATCAATTGTATCGCCTGTTTTCAATAGATAATTTAATTCATCTTCTAATTTTTCTTTAGTGGCTAAGGGTATGTAATTGCATCCTGTAATTATAACTTCACTATCTCTTGGTACTGCTCTTTTATTGTCAGCCACCATTTCAGCAGATAAGATATAGTGCAAATCTTTTAAAGTTTGCTTAGATGGTTTTAAATCTTTAGTTATAAATATTTCATAGGCATCTCTAAGATTTAAAATCATTTTAGCATCACTATATTTTTTACCACCTGCTGTTCTTCCATATTCTATTAAAGCTTGTGTATCTAGTTTATCATAAGTATTACCCTCAATAAGAGCAGAAGTATGGATAAAATCTAAACCAAATTTATCGATATAGCTTTTATTGTTTAAAAACTTTTCTAATGAGACTTTTTGATTGAGTTCTTCTAAAAGTTTTATTTCATTTTGTGTAAATATATCTGTATTATCTAAGTAGTTTGGATTGTAGGCTATCACGATTCCTCCTCTTGATATTTATTTGCCAATAACTTAACTTCAAAAAAATTTGAAAAATAGTTGTTTTCTTCTCTTTCTCTATAAATTCAAGATAATAACTTTTGTCTTAATTCTCTTAATATTATATCATTTAAATTATGTGTTGGATTAATAAAAAATCATACTTCTATAATTTTTATCTCTTTATCTCTAAGGTAAACTAAATATGCAGAGGTTTTTTTAGCACTTATTTTGTTTAAAGCTCTCTTGTAAAGTCCTATCTGTGTTAAGTGTAAATCATTTAGATGAAGTGAGCTTTTATAGTCAATGACTATCATTTCATCATCTTTTTCAACCAACAAATCTATCTGTTTTCTCTCTCCATTAAAAATTATTGGTTGCTCATGATACAACTCTCCTCCATCAACTAAAGATAGAAATTTTTCATCACTTAAAAGCATCTCTACTCTTTTGTAGATACTAGTTAGATTTTCTTTACTCAAAACAACTGAATATCTATTACATGTAGATATAAATGCACAATTTAAAGACTCTAATGTAAACTCACTCATCATCTCAAGACAGAAATGCAAAGAGAGTCCATAGGTGATAGTAAAATGATCCAATTCGTCTGTTTTATAATTTTTAATACTCTCTTGCGTTCCATAACTTTGTAGAGTTTGATTCATTACATGGAGTGATTTTTCTTTACATGTGGAACTCTGTTTTATTTCTACTTCACCTTTTGCCATCTTCTCTAATGCCAAATACTCATAAGCACTATCTCTGTTTTTTGCACATACTATTAAAGAACTCTCCGCTCTTGTAAAAGCAACATAGTGCATGTTTAAAATATCTTCTTTATTTAACGCCTCCTCTTTTGCTTTTGCTTTTGCATATTTTGTATCTAAAAATTCTCGTTGACTTACTCTTTGAAAGATCTCTGTTAAATATATATTATCATACTCATAAAGAAGAGTTCCGCCTCCTCCTCGTTTACCTCCTAGTCTATCGGCTACTACTACATGTTTAAACTCTAAGCCTTTTGATTTGTGAATAGTGAGTATTTTTATGCCGTCATTATTTTCGCTTTTAGCATCTTCATTTAAATTGTCGCACTCAAATAAAAAGGACTCTATGTCTTCATAATGATTACTTAATTCCACTAGTTTTATAATGTCCATGTCGTTATTAAATATCTCATATCGTTTGACTATAGATATTATCATCTCCATTGGAGTTTTATGAAGATCTAACCAACTCATATCGACATTTTCGTGCCAATTAAATCCAATAACCACTAAAAAATTCTGTTTGTATATCTCGTCTTTAAAACGAGCATACTTTAATAAATCTAAAATAGCTCCAACAATAGGCACATCAATAAGCTTTATTGTTGCTTCTGTTTGAACATTTATATCTTTTATATTTTCTAAAAGTTTCTCTTTGATTATTCTTGCATCTTTATTTTGATGAGTCAATATTGCTATATCTTTTGGGTTTACTCCCTCTTGAAGTAAAAATTCTACTTTTTCTAAAACTACAACTTCAATTTCATCACTAAAACACACTTCAACAAATCCATTTTTTTCACTCTTAACTAACTGTCTTTTGTAGCCTTTTACTCTTGATTCAAATGTATCATTTACATAATCAACTATATTTTTACAACTTCTGTAGTTCTTCTCAAGCACTTTTATTTCAACACCAAACTCTTTGCAAGCATGCTTAAAAAGCTCTTTTGCTCCTCCACGAAAACGGTAAATTGATTGCTTCACATCTCCCACAAAAAAGAGAGATTTAAAGTCGCTTGAGCCAACACCAGAAACTATTTCACTCATAAGTGGTGCTAAAATTTTATATTGCATTATGTTTGTATCTTGAAATTCATCTATAAGAATATGTTCAATTATGCCGTCTAGCCTAAAGTACAAAAAATCTTTTGAAATTTCATCTTCAAGAATTGTATATAAAGCATTTGCAACATCTGCAAAGCTCAAAATTGAAAGCTCTTTATTGGTTGAGCGAATTGCATGCTTGTACATGTAAAAAAGTTCGCTAAGTTCGCTAAGTAAATACTTCTCTCTCTCATTAAGATAGTTTAATAAAGTCTCTTTTAGAGTTTCAAAAAGTTTACTTATAGCTGGTGTAACATGTTTTTTATACTGCCAATACTCTAAATCATCTTTTGTTAAGTATTTTTTTTTCATCACTTCGGTTATGTTATTGGCATTAAATGTTTTAAGCAGACTCTCTTTTGCGCCCTCTTTTGCAAACAACTCTTTTAACTCTTTCATAATAAGAAAAATTTGTTTTGGAGTTACATGTAGAGAACGGGTAATTTTTTTAGGGTTAAACTCACTCTCTTTAGCATAAAACTCATCGAGTAAATCAAATATATCTGAAAGTTTTTTACTCTCATAAATACTAAGTTTCAAAAGTGTATCGTACTTCTTCTCTTTTATACACACTCTTAAAAACCGCTCCAATACTTCTACATGTAAAGTGTCTGTTTCTATCTTAAAATCTGGCATAAACCCGGCATTGAGTGCAAACTTACGAAGAATACGAGCAAAAAAGGAGTCAATTGTAGATATAAGCAAATCTTCGCTTAAAAACTTCTCTAAAACCTCATCTTTTTTCTGCAAAACTTCTTTACATGTAAGCCCCACTTGCTCACTGATAGCTTCAAGCTCACTTCTGTTTTCTAAATCATTGAGGACTTCACAAATACGACTCTTCATCTCTGATGATGCTTTATTTGTAAAAGTAAGAGTAAGTATTTTTGCTGGATTTGCCCCAAGATAAAGCAACGCAATATAGCGAACAGAAAGTGCATAAGTCTTTCCACTCCCCGCACTTGCTTCTAGGGCTAGGTATGGCTCAAAAATTTTCATTGATTATTCTCAGCCAATGTATTATCTATATCTATTATTTCATAAGAATCATACTCATAACTGTCATTAAATAATACATAATTATCTCCATTACACAAACTGCTATCAAATATAAATCCTTGGTAGCCAAGTGACCATATATATTCAGATACTATTTGAGTTGGTACATAATCTAAAGGCTGATCTTTTTTATTTATCTCTTTTGAGATATCATTTATAAATTTCTTTATCACCTTAAAACTGCAAGATAGTTCACTTGTAAGTTTTTCTGAAAAAGGATTTTTTTTAATCTTCTGGATTGTTATTTCTCTTAAATCTATTAATTCTAGTTTATTAATTTTAAATTTTCCCATAGCTACTTTAGAATTTTGAATTGCCCTTATTTCTTTTATTACAGTTTCTTTATCTGATGATAGGTAAACATAAGAAATACCAACAGGGCTAAACCTATTGTTTTTTGCATTCTTAGGAGGTACAATTCCTAATTTCTTAGATGGGTTTATTTTGATTTCTTCTAGATTAGTTTTATCTGCTGATCGTCCTCTATATAATATGCATGACATAGTAGCAGACAATGTTTCAAATGTTTCTTTTAAATTTTCTAGTTCTTTTTTTCTACTGTAATTTAGATAATCAAAAAATCTAGCCTTATGTTTTACATTCTCACAAAAAGTATCCCAATTGAAAAATATTCTTGCACTTCCTTCCCAATTACATCTCATATCTAACCATAATTCAGAATCTGGACAATCATCAAATTCTGATGCGTCATCAGTCGCACTATCTTTTAGAAGCTCATAAAAGTCATTATTGATAGTATCCAATTCAAATAATTCATAGCATATATCTTTTAACGACATAAGGTCTGGTAAAAGCGTACCAATATCATCTCCTTTATCGCCCCATGACGATGCACTCTGAACTAATCCATGCTCGAACTCATGTTCATAAAATTTTCTTATTGAATTTTGTGCTGCTTCTTTTAATTCTAATTTATTTAGTCTATACAAACTTTCCTCTCCCTTACATCGCTCACATGTTTTATAAGCACTTAGCTTTACACCTTTTTCTTTTATAAAATTACAAATAATGTCGCTTTCAAAGCAAAACTCACATATTTTCATTTGCTACTCCAATACTCAACTCATTTATCCACACTTCTATATCTTTTGCTAGCTTGTTTATAAACTTCCATATTGTCTCGTTTGCCAATGGTTACTATATGGATGATTATCTCTTTTTCTTTTACTTCATAAACTATTCTATATCTTTTATTGTCAAAATATACTTTTTTTAATTCTGCTAAGTTTAGATTATTTTTATTTCCTAAATCTTTTCCTATTTCTGGGTTTTTAACAATTTGGCTCAATTTTTTAGCAAACAATATCTTTACATTATTGTTCAGTTTATCAAGGTCTTTTTCTGCTTCTTTATAAAACTTATAGTCATACATCTAAAGATAAGCCATATTTTTTCAAAACATTATTACCGTCAAGTAACTCATTTTTTGGACTTTTTAATCTATCTTTTATCTCTTCATATATCTGCATGTCTTCCATAGCATTTATAGTTTCTACCATATTTTCATACTCATCAACAGACAATATAATTGCATTTAGTTTATTATTTTTAAGTACACCTATTTTATCTACAACACCATTTTTTACTTTTGAAATGTATTCACCAAACTGTTTTGAAATTTCTGTTGCCGATACTAGTTCATTTTGAGTATATGCTACCATGTTATTCTCCTTGTTATTATACGGATAATTATAGCATGTTTTATCTAGATTACACTTCCCTTCCGCATAACTTCACAAATGCACAGTACTGACAAGGCATTTTTGACTCGCATTTTTCAAACTCTCTTAGAGGAGTCTCTAGCTCTTTTAAAATCTCATCAAGTTTTTTCATCTTTTCATTAAACAGGTTTTCCTCTACAAGCTCTGTATTTTTAAGGTCATAATAACTTAGGCTCTCTATCTCTTTGTTCTGGCTTGCTAGAAGATAATAAAACTCTAATTGAAAGGTTTTCTCATTTTCAAGTGTTCTAATAGTACTTTTTGGTATTTTTCCACTTTTGTAATCTATGACACTTAATTTGTTATCTCTAATGTCTATTCTATCTATTTGTCCATTTAGTTTAAACCCTTTGTACTCAACATGAAAAGACTTTTCAAGTGCATATACTCTATAGCCGTCGTTATATCTTTTAGCTTCAAGCAGGGCAAAATCTTTAAGATATTCAAGCCATGTATCTGCATAAAACTGCCAAATTAAACTATTTTGTTCATTTAGTAAAAATCTTCTTAGCTCTATTAATAAAATATCTTCATTGACTACTTTCATATTTTGCAACACAGATGCAAGTGCTTTATGCAAAATATTGCCAATATCTGCCACCGATATTTCACTGTTAGGCACTTTTGCTTCTTCTGATTTTAAGATATATTTGTAGTAAAATTGTCGTTTACATGTAAGAATAGTTTTTAATTTACTCGCACTTAGTGTTCCTTTTTTTACATCATAAGTTCCATCTATTTTTTGAGGATCATAGCGA
Organism: Sulfurospirillum sp.; assembly: GCA_016735235.1. Taxonomy (GTDB): domain Bacteria; phylum Campylobacterota; class Campylobacteria; order Campylobacterales; family Sulfurospirillaceae; genus Sulfurospirillum_A. The sequence goes on from JAERRW010000009.1 coordinate 7,776, forward strand.
GGTGCTATTGCGTTACATGTAAAAAGTGGCTTAAAGTATGAGACCTCATCACAATTTTTCTTTACATGTAAGCCCAATTCATCTAAAAACCGTGAGCCCATACTGCGGTCATTTTTGGTATAGCTTATAGCAACTTTTTTAGCACCTTTAATTAAAGAGGAGTAAAAGTAGCGTTGTAAATTCTCTCTATCATTTTTATTTGGTAGTTTTGCATGTCTTCTTATTGTAGAGCTTAAAAACATATCTTTGTTACTTCTTTTTGGCACAAACTCATCGGAAAAATCAACTATAATGACTCCTTCATAACTCATGCCCCGACTCTCTAAAGCTCCCATGACTGTTATTTTTCCACCAATGACATCATCTTTTGACCTAGTTATCAACCTATTTAAGAAAAGTTTTACAGCTTTTTGAAGTTCAATTTGACCTAAGTTCTTCAGAAGATTTTGGAACTTAAAAAGCTCCTCATCATATATTTCATCTTTTTTTTCTTGATCACAAAAAATTCTTAAAAATGTCATAATCTCATTAACTTCAAGACTTTTTCTCCATCTTTTTTGAAATTCATCTATAGTATTTTGTCTTATTTGTAGTCTATTTACTCTATGTTTGTTCTCCTCATTTTTTACTCTTATAAACTTATCTATTGCATTAAGTTTTTTAAATAGTTCATTTTTTTTAAAACTCTCGCCCATAGCAAAATTGAGGTTCTTAAAACTATCAAATGCTTTTAGAGTTGTAGTAAAATTTTCATCGGGAACTATGACTACTATATTTTCTGGTTTTATATTCGCACTTATAAACTCCTCTATTTTTTCATAGACAAATGAGCTTTGAAGAGTCCTAGTGCTAAAATTTTTTACATCACAATATATCTCTTTTTCCTCTATCTCTATTCTGCTCTCTATTCTTCTCGTGCTAAGGTTTATGACATAAGAGTTGTTTACATGTAGAATAACTCCAAGCTCTTTAAATACATTTACTATTTTTGAGTTGTATTTATTTACATGTAGTGAGATTTTAAATTGTGTAATTTTAGCAACTTGAACAAAAAGATTTAATTCAAACTTATTTAAAAAACCCTCAAGGTGTAGCAAAAAACCATCATTTGATTTTAAAAATTCTTTATTTATTTTGTATACTTCTGGAAGTGTTATTTTGTCATATAAATTTTTTTTACTTAACAAAGCTTTATAATTTACAAGTAACTCTTTTAAAATATTGAGATGCTCCTCAAATTGAGCATAAGTATCGGCTAACTCTAAATCTTCTATAAGCACATCTTCTAAAGCCAACTCTTCAAAAAAGCGAAAAAGATAAGAGGAGTTTTTAATAAAAGATAAAAATTCTCTCTCAATTTTAAGTTCACTAAAATTTTTAAACTCTGAACTCTCTTGCATAATCAATACTCTAGTATCGTCGTCTGCCATGTTTTTATTTGGAACGACTATTGCCTTCAACTCAAACTCTGCAATACCCATAGCCTTTGGTACTATAGAATCTTTATCTAAAAAATGAGAGTAGAACTCTCTAACACACCTTGAAGTTGGAAAAATTTCTGTCATTTGTTACTCCAGAATTAAAATTATCATTTAAGAGTACTGTTTGGAACTAAAATACCCTCTTCTATTAATCGCATCACTACTTCCTTGTAAATTGGAACTGCATTCATAGAGGAAAAATAGTGATATTTCTTTTTAGGCTCAATTACTAACACACCTAGTGTAAAACTATTTTTCTTGTCATTTGCAAATCCAAAAAATGAGCTATTGTACCTTTTAGCATAACTTCCTCCTTCGGCTATATGGGCTGTTCCTGTTTTTCCTCCTATTATAAGACCGTCTACATCAGCTTTTTTACCAGTGCCTTTCTTTACCGCTTTTATTAGAATTTGCTTCATTCTTTTTGACACAGAAACAGGAATAACCTCTTTTTCTGTATCTCTGCGAACATAATACTTTTTACTATTATCTTCTTGAAAATAAGAGGCAATATAGGGAGAAACTATGCGTCCATTATTGTTTATTACATTATATGCTTTTAGAATTTGCATAAATGTAGCTGTCATGCCGTAACCGTAACCTACAGTCGCTTTATATGTTTTAGATTTGAATCTACGCAAAGAGGGTATAGATCCTGTTTTTTCATAAGGTAAATCTATTTGAGTTTTTTTTGTAAATCCAAAATCTTTTAATCCTTGATAAAATTCAACAGAGTCAAGTTTTTGTGCAAGTTGAGCAGTTCCAACATTGCTAGAGTACACTAAAACATCTTCAGCACTAATCCACTCTGATTTGCTTTTATGAATATCTCGTATAGTTTTTCTTCCTAATTTATATGTACCCCCATAGATTCTTACTAAATCATAAGGATTTATTTTTTTCTCTTTTAGCAGAAGAGCAAATGTTATTGCCTTCATAACAGACCCCGGTTCATAAGCATACTCTATAGCAGATACATTTAAATTTGGATAATCTTTTTTTCGTATTAAGTCTGGATTGTATCTATTAGAAGTTGCCAAAGACAAAAGTGCTCCATTTTTTGAATTCATAACTGCTACTATTATCTCTTTTGCATCTAATTTTTTTTTATACTCATCTGTAAGATCTTCTATTAATTTTTGAAGTTTTAAATGTATAGTAATATGAATATCTAAGCCATCTACTCTTCTGCTTGAAACACTATCTCTATTTAAAATAATTGTATTAGAAATGTCTCTACTTCCAACAGTCATAGTGTCTTGAATTGATAAAAGTCTATCTTCATAGTAGCGTTCAAGTCCTTTGACACCTGCAACTTTTGTGATACCATCTTTCTCTATTTTTTTTACATACCCTACAACCGGGGTGAGTGTTTTAACAACTGGATAGACTCTTCTCTCTCCACTTTGCACAACACTTAGTCCATGCAAAAAAGATATACCAGTTTTAGGGTCATGATATGTTTTAAAAACACCAAGTCTATACAATTTTCTAGCTAATGTTTGTAGATGATTTGCATTTTTTGAATCTATATTATAAGATAATACTAAATACCCTTTTCTTGAAAGAACTTTTTTTTTAACTTTTTTTTTATCATCTCCGCTATATAAAGAGTAGAGATTTACAAACAAATCAAGTTTTTCCGGGTCTATATTTTTGGTGTTTATTGATACTTTGTAGAGTTTTTTACTAGATGCTATTTTGAAATTATCTCTACTTGTAATATTGCCACGAGTAGCATAAACTTGCTCTTTATATGTAAGTCTTGGAAGTCTTCTGTCTATTTGAGCCCAATAAAAAAGAGTTGCTATAAATATAATAAAACCTAAACCAACCATAAAGAACAGAAATAAAATCTTTATCTTTTTAGTATCTTGTTGTTCCATACAATTAATCTATTTACTGTTTTTAGAGTTGAGTTCTTGCAATTTCTTTATAGGCACTAAGTGCTTTGTTTCTTATCTCTAGCATAACTTTCATGCTAGTTTCTGCTTTTCCTATTGCTAATGCTGCTTGATGTAAGTTTCTTACTTCACCTGTAGCTATATCTGCCATCGCTTTATCTGCTGTTACTTGTACTTTATTTACATCGTCAAGAGACTTTTGAAGTACTTTTGAAAAATCAACACCATCAGAAATGTTATCAACTTTATCTAGCTTATTAGCAATTCCGTTTAAATTTCCAATCTTTCCTATGCTATCTTGCATGTATATCTATCCTCTCATCATGTCTATTGAGCTATTTGCCATGTTTTTAGCACTTTCAAATGCTGATACATTTGCTTGATATGCTCTTGTTGCTTCTATTAGATCGGCCATTTCTATTACTGGATTAATATTTGGATATGCAACATAGCCATCACCGTTTGAATCAGGATGAGCGGGGTCATATTTTAACCTAAAATCGCTATCATCTCTAACTACTTTATCTACTACTACACTCATTATAGCAGGATTAGCATTTTTTTGCGATGTTGGGTCATCTAAAGGGTTCTCGTAATCTAACATGTTATTACTATCTTTGATTTGTGTATTTAAAACTTTATCAAAATCTACTGCTTTAAAAACAACTTCTCTTCTTTGATATGGTCCGCCTTCGCTTGTTCTTGTTGTGTTTGCATTTGCTATATTTCCACTTATGAGATTAATTCTAAATCTCTGAGCGGAGAGTCCATATCCACTTATATCAAAATCACTTAAAAATGCCATTTTTTATACCTTTCCTGACGCGTCTAATACACTTTTGAAAATTTGACTATTTTTCTTTAGTGCTGCGGTTAATGCATTAAACATAATTGAATTTTTACCAAGTTCGGTTGTCTCTACATCCAAATCTACTGTATTGGCATCATTTCTAGCCATATGTCCATCTCTTAGATAAATTGTTGATTTTAAACTATCAAAACCTTTGATAGCACTCATATGTTTATCGTCAGTTTGTGCCATCTTGAGTTCTTTTGTCTCTTTATTTTCATACATTAATTTAGTTTTTTCAATAAGAGCAGATTCAAAATCAATATCGCGTGATTTATAAAATGGAGTGTCTATATTGGCAATATTTCCAGCAATCATATCTTGACGCAAAGAGCGTGATGTGAGTGCTGATTCCATTAACGGTTTTGCTTTTGTTGTTGTTAAAACCATCTTTTCCTCTTTAGTTGAAATATCCATATTATATATAAATTAAACTTTTATACTCATAATGTAAAATAAGCAAAATCTATTCCTATTTTAAATTAGACTAAACTTTTTATTATAAAACTTTTTCTATGTATTTTTGAGTATCCAAATTCACTTATCTCTTTTACATGTAAGGCGGTTCCATAACCTTTGTGCTTTTTAAATGAGTAGTTTGAAAACTTTGAGCTAATGCTATACATGTACCAATCACGGCTAACTTTTGCTAAAATGCTAGCAGCACTTACTTCTGATATTTTAGTATCGGCTTTGATCATTGTTTGTATGCCACTTACTCCAAAAGAGCTATTGCCATCCATGAGAATTTCATACTCTTTAAAATACTCTTTTATAGTTGTTATTGAGTCTGCTAAACAATAACTAAGACCTTTTTTATCTATCATATCATTGTTGCAAAAAACTATTTTATAATCTGCATTTTTCTTGATAATTTTATATAAATATTCTCTTTTTTTTTCACTCAAAACTTTGGAATCAGCAATATTATCTATCTTGTTTTTTAAAACAACACCCGCTACAACAAGTGGTCCAGCAATGCACCCTCTTCCCGCTTCATCTATACCACACAGCATTTATGCCCTTTTTTTATGTTTTCATGACAACATTATATCACATAAAGTTTAATTAGGGTAAAATTACTCCTAATTAAACTTTATATAGGATTTTAGTATGTTTAAAACAATTATGCCACTCAACTTAATAATCTCTTTACGGTTTTTCGGTCTCTTTATAGTTCTTCCAGTTCTATCAATTTATGCACTTCAGTTTGAAAATGCAAATGAACTTCTTGTAGGTATCGCAATTGGCGGATATGCTGCAACACAGATGTTACTTCAAGTCCCTTTTGGTATACTTTCAGACAAAATAGGGCGTAAAATAACTCTAGCTATAGGATTAGCTATATTTATTGTTGGTTCTCTTGTATGTGCATTTTCAAATGACATATATACTCTTATTTTTGGAAGATTTTTACAAGGTGCCGGAGCCATTGGAGCAGTAGCAACAGCGATGATAAGCGACATGATAAAAGAGGAGATACGAGCTAAAGCCATGGCTATAATGGGTGGAAGTATTGCTATAACATTTGCACTCTCTATGGTTTTAGGGCCACTCATAAGTGCTTTTTGGGGCATAGATAAACTCTTCTATTTAACAGCAATTTTTGCTATTTTTGCGATTATAATTTTGTACACTAAAGTGAAAGCTCCTCCAAGAATTACACACACATACAAAAATGATAAAAAATATATACTTAAAATTTTTATGGATAACAATCTTATGAAAATGAACATTACTAACATGCTTCAAAAAGGAATGATGACTCTTGCATTTTTAATTATTCCTATTATGATGGTCAAAGAGTTTAATTACACAACAACAGACCTTTGGAAAGTCTATCTACCTGCTATGATTTTTGGTATTTTTGGCATGGGCTTTTCGGCTATAATAGGTGAAAAAAAGAAAAAACCAAAGTTAGTTCTTCTATTGGGAATTTTACTATTTTGTCTATCTTTTGTTATAATGGGTTTTACTAACTCTGCAAACTCTTTTATAATAGGTGTTATTTTGTTTTTTGTAGGATTCAATATACACGAGCCAATTTTGCAATCACTAACAAGCAAATATGCAAAAATTCATCAAAAAGGTGCTGCCCTTGGAATATTTAACTCATTTGGATATTTTGGAACATTTAGTGGTGCATTATGGGGCGGATACTTTTTAAAATCTTACGGTATTGTGCCTATATCTATAGTAGTGGTCATTACATGTATTTTCTGGACAGCACTAATAATAAGCCTTAAAAATCCATCATTTACTAAAAATATTTATCTGGACTTTGGTCAATTTGATGAAAAAAAATTACAAGTACTAAATTCTACTAATGGCATAATAGAGTGGTATAAAAATGAAAATGAAAAACTGCTTATTGTTAAATATGATTCAAAAAATATAAAAAAAGAAGAAATCTTATCTCTTATTTAAAAGTAGCTATAAAATAGTAAAATCATATAAAATTCTTATACAAGCAAGAT
>JAERRW010000103.1 GCA_016735235.1 Sulfurospirillum sp.
TATATATCACACTTCTCCCTTTTTGTTGAGACTTGTATATATCTTCTGCCACCTCTTTTGCACTCGCTGTCAATCTCTTTGGTAAATCCATACCCTCTGTCATTTTTGTAGCCACAAATCCAGGTTTTACTGTCATTACATGTACGCTTGCACCATAAAGTCTGTTTCTTAGTCCTGAAAGATAGGCTGTTAGTGCGGCTTTTGATGAGCCGTAGAGGTAGTTACTTTTTCTGCCTCGCTCACCTGCTACAGAGCTTATGCCGATGATGAAGCCGCTTTTTCTTTTCTCAAAATCATCTGCTATGATATTTAGGAGGCTTACAACTCCTGTGAAGTTTGTCTCTATGATTTGTTTTGCCTCTTTGAAGTTTGACTCTGCATGTTTTTGCTCCCCTAAGTAGCCAACTGCTGTGAGTACACCTAAAGGTTTTTCATCAAGCTGTTCATAGATAGAGTGATGAGTCTCGAACTTTAGTATATCTAGCTCGACCAATTTTACAACTCTATTTGTTCTAACTCTTATATCTTGAGCGAACTCCTCTAACTCTTTGACATCTCTAGCACATAGTTGGAGGTCGTAGCCGTTTTGGGCATACTCTCTTGCTACGGCTTTTGCTATGTCACTTTTTGCTCCGATGATTAACATGTAACTCATATTTATATCCCTACTCTTTTTGATTGGTTTGATTGGAACTTTGTGTCCATTTTGTTTTGTTTTCTAAACTCCCTAAAAGTCTCTATTTGTGGGTAGCCTTTTTCAAATGTCTCTTTTTTTACTCGCACATCTTTTGTAAGATAGATTCGCCCTTTGTATTTAACAACTATCTCATCAAGCCTGTCAAGTAACTCAAATAACCCTTTTTCTATCTTAAAATCAAGTGCTAAAGAGTAGCCCTCTATAGGAAAAGATAGCCAGTTTTCATTGGCTTTGCCGTAGAGTTTCAAAACTGCTAAAAATGAGCCTTTTCCAGAGCTAGAGATGGTTTTTAAAATCTCCTCTAAGCCCTCATAACTCTCCTGTTTTGGTAAGATAAACTGATACTGTGTGAAGCCATTTGTGCCGTAGATTCGGTTCCAGTGAGAGATGGCATCTAGTGGGTAGAAAAAAGTATCTATATCTACTTTTTGATGAGAAACTCCTGTTTTTGCTTTGCCGTAATAGAGCCAGTTGAAGGCTTTTACGCTCCATTTATTTAGAGCAAAGTTTGGGAAGTTAAAGGGGATTGTGAGCTGTTTTTTCTTTTTGTATTCAAGCTTTCCATCATCAAGGAACTCGCCCACCATCAATAAGCACTTGCCTAATTTATTCTTTTTAGCAAGACAGTCTATCCATGCTACGGAGTAAGGTTTGTCACTATACTTCTCAAATGCATCAAATGTTTCTTTAAGATTTTTTGTCTTAATGGTAATCTGGTCAATGTATTGAGAGTTAATTTTCTTTAGATATATTTTTGCATCTAGTATGACGCCAGTAAGCCCCATACCTCCACATGTAGCTCTAAAAAGCTCGGCTCTCTCATCTTTAGAACAGCTTACTATCTCCCCATTTTCTAACATAATGTTAAACTCTTTGACGCACTGCGAAAAACACCCCTCTTTGTGGTGATTTTTGCCATGAATATCAGAGGCTATCGCTCCACCTATGGTGATAAGCTTCGTTCCTGGAGTTACTTTTAAAAACCAACCTCTTGAAACGAAAGCCTCAAGAATATCACAAAGAAGTACCCCCGATTGGACATGCAGTAGCCCCTCATTTTCATTGAAGTTTATGAAAAAATCTCTTTGTTTCATATCGATGACATGTAAGCCTAAGGCACTATCGCCATAACTTCTACCGTTACCATAACAGATAAGATGATTCTGTTTTATGATGTTTTCTTTTGAAAATTTAACGACACTGCTTTTTATCTTAGGGTACATTCCCCAACTCATAAATTTATTCATAATACTTTCTCTCCTTTGTGAATAAATACGAACTTTTTATCTAAAAAATATTTGATAACATAACCAATAGCAAGACCTATAACAGCCCCTAGATATTTGGCATTTGGGTCTGTGAAAAGTTTGTCAAAAGCTATCTCTGTTGTCCAAAATATTGCTGTGGTAAAAACACCCATTAGTGAATAGAGTGCAAACTTATGAGCATCATCTTTTTTATCTTTTACTTCGTGATAAAATATAAACTTTTTATCTAAAACATACTTCACAATTAAGCCACTTAAAGTTCCTGCAAACATAGCAACATAAAGCGAACCAAATCCTAGATAAACCTTAAAACTAAGATACTGAAAAGCAAGGTTAAAAAGTGTAGAGATTATTGCGAAAATAATATACTTAAATGTTGTCATATTAGTAGATAATCCAAGCAAATGTTATGAGCCACCCTGCTAAAGTGAGTTTCATAAACATATCTTTTATCACTATTTTTGTAGGTGAGCCGCTATCTTTTAGGACAAAGGTAATCTGTAAATACCTCATAATCCCAAGTATTACAAACAAAGATGTAAAGTAAAGATATGGACTCCCAACTCTTAGGGCTACCTCGTGCGATGTTGTGTAGATGGTGTAAGAGACTATGACCACCGAAGCCATTATTCCCATAGAGGCATCAAGAAACTCTAAGGTGTATCCGTCTATGACATTTCTCATCTTTTTACCAGTATCAAGATAGATAAGGACATCATCTCTTCTTTTTGCAAGTGCCATAAAAAGTGCTAAAAGAAATGTCATAACCACAATCCAAACAGAAAGGGTGATGCTAGTTACTGATGATCCAACAAACAGACGAAGCACAAAACCAATAGCGATGATGGTTACATCTAAGATAGCTACATGTTTAAGATAGAAACTATAGGCAATATTCATAACAACATACACAAGAAGAATAACAGTTGCTTGGGTAGAAATAAGAAGCATTATTGAAAAACCAGAGACAAAAAGGAGGAGCATCATGATGATAGCTTGAGGTTTACTAACAGCTCCAGAAGCCAATGGTCGGTCTCTTTTTTTTGGGTGTTCTTTGTCCTCTTTTATGTCGTGGTAGTCATTGAGTATATAGATAGCACTTGCAGTTAGGCTAAATGCTATGAATGCTATGAAAGAGTTTTGGAGTAAAGATATATCTGTAATCTTCACTGCAAAGAAAAGCGGGAGAAATATGAAAAGATTTTTTATGTACTGGGGGGGGGCGCATAAGCTTTATGATGTTTGATAGATTCATGAGGTAACACATGTAAAAGTATTTTTATACATTTGAAATTAGGCAATATAATGTGATGGAACTGGACATAATAAATTAATCCTTATAAAAATTGAGATTAGTCGATAAATACTTGTGTTATTTTTTGAGATATTATACTTTCTATATTTAAAATATTTGCTTAAGGTTTGTGCAAAAAATTACACTCTCTAAAATTTAAATCTGAACTGCAATTTTTTAAAATTTTAGCTTGCTTTATATAATTAATTTTTAATAAATATAGTGTTATAATTATTTTGCAAATTTCAAAAAAATTAAAATTAAACAATAAAAAAAGAGAAATATTATTATGGAAATCGGAACAATTAAAAAAATTGAAAAAATGACTGTAGAGTCTTATCGAGTTGATTATATACGACCCGGACTTGCGGTTCTTTTTATGTTGATGGCCTTGGCATATGGTTACATAAGTTCTATAGATACTCCAAATAATATATTTTTAGCAATAGCAGTACTTTTTGGTGCATACATGGCTATGAATATAGGTGCAAATGATGTTGCAAACAATGTTGGTCCTGCAGTTGGCTCAAAAGCCCTTACTATGGGTGGAGCTATTGCAATTGCAGCTATATTTGAAACAGCTGGAGCTTTAATAGCTGGTGGCGATGTTGTTAAAACCATTAAAAATGGTATTATTAGTGTCTCGGCATTTAACGGCAATACCGATTCTTTTATATGGGCAATGATGGCAGCACTTTTAGCGGCTGCATTATGGTTAAATTTTGCCACTATTATAAAAGCGCCTGTTTCAACAACTCACTCTATAGTTGGCGGTGTCATGGGTGCTGGTATAGCAGCTGCTGGATTTCATATAGTATCTTGGACAACTATGTTGAAAATTGCAGCTTCATGGATAACCTCACCAATTATGGGTGCTATCATAGCCGCACTATTTTTAATTACAATTAAAAAAACAATTGTTTTTAAAGAAGATAAAATTAAAGCCGCACTTGTCTGGGTCCCTATTTTTGTCTCTATAATGTCTTGGGCATTTGTTACATATTTAACATTAAAAGGACTTAAGAAAATTTGGCCTAATGTAATAGATATATTTATTTTTTTACCAGACTCTAACGAACCTACTTTTATGTTTGGGCTTACACTTGGTCTTATGGTTGCTATTGTAGTCTATTTTATTTTAAAAAAAACCATTATAAAAAAAGTGCATAATATTGAAAATAGCAAAGATGGAATCAATAAACTCTTTACAGTGCCTCTTATTTTTGCAGCCGCACTTCTTAGTTTTGCTCATGGTGCAAATGATGTTGCAAATGCTATTGGTCCTCTTGCGGCTATAAGTGATGCTGTTATGACTGGTGGAATCTCTTCAGCAACTGGTATACCTCTTTGGATTATGGGAGTTGGTGCTATTGGTATTGCTCTAGGTCTTGCACTTTATGGTCCTAAACTAATTAGAACTGTTGGTAGCGAAATAACCGAACTAGATCAAATAAGAGCATACTCTATTGCTATGGCAGCTTCTATAACTGTTATTATAGCTTCTGGACTTGGTCTACCTGTTAGTTCTACACATGTCGCAATTGGTGGTATTTTTGGCGTAGGTTTTTTAAGAGAATATTTAGATAATACAGGTGCAAAAAATGGAGTTAAGCAAAATGAAAAAAATGTTTTGGCTGAAAAAGATCTTATTAAAAAATATGTAACACAACTAAATGAACTTGAAAAAAAAGAAAATAAAAAGAAAAAAGACTATCGACTTATAGTGAGGCTTTATCAGATAATAAAAGATGAATCTATTGTTTATAGAGAGGCTAAAAAACAGCTCAAGTCATCGGAAAAAATAAGATATGTAAAAAGAGATATTCTTAAAAAAATAGTAGCCGCTTGGCTTATTACAGTTCCCGCAGCTGCTTTAATATCTGCTTTGATATATTATGCGTTAAAAGGCATGCTCCTCTAGCAAACAATATAAAGTTTAAATTTAAATTAATAAAAAATTGATAAACTAAAAAATGCAAGGTTATATTATTAATTTTAACAGAGTTAAAGATGAAGACTTAATAGTAACTGTATTAGCAAAAAAAAGTGTTATGACTCTATATAGATTTTATGGGGCAAGGCATTCTCATATAAATTTAGGCTATAAAATTGACTTTGAAGCAAAATTATCAATTAAATCAACTATTCCTCAATTAAGTGGAGTACTTCATTTGGCTTCTAAATGGAATATAGACTATGAAAGAATGTTTATCTGGCAAGCTTATGTGAAACTTTTTTACTTACATTTAAAAGATGTGAACGATATACACAGTTTTTATTTTGAACTTTTAGATGAGTGTAGCAAAATTTGGCACTTACAAAATCCTAAAAGAGTTGCTTTGGAAGCTTATGCAAAACTTCTTGAATACGAGGGAAGACTGCACAAACAATTTGTCTGTTTTAATTGTGAACAACAAATAGATGAAGATCTTGCACTCATAAGAGGCTTTATGCCAGCTCATGAAAAATGTGTCTGGGTGAAACCATTTAAGCGTATGGAAATAGAAAATCTTTTCATAAAAAAAAGTACTATGTTTATGAGTGATGAAGATATAGACAGGGTATGGAAAATTATGCTAGAAGGATTTTAATTATTAGTAAAATTTATTACAAACAAGGATACACATGCTAGCAAATACAGTTCGTCTATTTCCGCTTTTTGCTATACTTTTGTCATTAGTTGCTTATTTTGTGCCTAATTTATTTGTAGATTTAAAATCTCAAATAGTTCCACTTCTTATGATAATAATGCTAAGCATGGGTTTAACATTAAGTATAGATGATTTTAAAAAATTAAAAATCTACAAACGAGCTATTTTAGTAGGAATTTTATTACAATTTACAATTATGCCTTTTGTCGCACTGTTTATTGCAAATTTTTTAAATTTAGAAAAATCTTTTGTAATAGGTATGATTTTAGTTGGAAGCGTTGCAGGAGGCACTGCATCAAATGTAATATGTTATATAGCTAAAGGAAATATTGCTTTATCTATTATTATGACAACACTTTCAACTTTAATTGGCGTCATAATAACTCCAATTTTAATAAAAAATTTAGCAGGAACAATGATAGATATTTCTATTGTAGCTATGGTTATAAGTTTGCTAAAAATTGTACTTCTACCTGTTGTTATTGGCATTTTATTAAATCATTTTTTAAGCAAGATAATTAAAATTATAAATCCAATACTTCCTATTATTTCAATAATAGCAATTGTTTTAGTTATTGCAATAGTAGTAGCTTTAAATAAAAATATGCTTTCTACTCTTGGCTTTATACTTCCTCTTGCAGTTGTTATTCATAATATTACTGGGCTTGTTGCTGGTTTTTGGTTTTGTAAAATTTTAGGATTTGACAAAAAAACTTGCAAAACAATTTCTATTGAAGTTGGTCTACAAAATTCTGGACTTGCTGTTGCATTAGCAAATCAATTTTTTACTCCAACTACTGCTCTACCAGGAGCTATTTTTAGTATTTGGCACAATATATCAGGTTCATTGCTTGCTGGATATTGGTCAAAAACTAAATAATCAAACTCTTCTTTCAAGATGATCTTCATCACAAAAGCTTGATAGGTTTATGTTTTCAAAAGCTTTTCTCAAGGAGACAAACAATAGACTATTTTGCTCCTCCATTTTTTCTAACATGTCTTTTGTTTTTGCACGAGCTATTGGCATTTTAATATCAAATTTCATAGCAGGACAAGCTTCGTCTTCTATAATTGGCATATTATATTTTATTGCTTGGTCTCTTAATTGTCTCTCTCTTACATGTACAAAAGGTCTAATTACTTCTAAGCCATTGTTTGCTCTATAAATTGGTGGCATAGAACGAAGTGATCCATTGTAGCTAAAATTCATAAAAAAACTCTCGACCGCATCATCTAAATGATGTGCAAGTGCGAGCTTTGTATAACTATTGTTTTTTGCATAGGTGTAGAGTGCCCCTCTTCTCATTCTAGAAAAAAAGCTACAAAATGAGGAGTTTTTTCTAATCTTCTCTTTTGAGAGTTCAAAGATTTTTGTTTTATATATTTCATGGTCAATATCATGTTTTTTGCAATGAGCTTTAAGTGCCTCAAAATCTTCACCCATGCCATAATCTATAGTTATTGCTTTAAATTCAAATTCAATAGGAGAAACACGCTGTAGATGTTTAAAAACATGTGCTAAACACAAAGAGTCTTTGCCTCCACTAAGCCCAAGAACTATTTTATCTCTATTTTTTATAAGTTTATATCTCATAACAGTGCGACCTGTTTTTCTTAAAAGATTTTTACTAATGCTAAGCATTTGCAATTTTTTCTACCATTGAAAGAATAAAATCAGCACTTCTTTGCGATGATGTCTCTAGAAACTCATCAAAATTAAACTTAGCATCCATGTTAGCCTCATCACTTATGGCTCTTAAAATAAAAAATGGAACTCCATAAGCATTACATGTAACAGCAACTGAAGCACCTTCCATCTCTAAAGCAGTTGCATTAAAAGTATTAGCAATCCAGTTTTTTCTTTTTATATCACAAATAAATTGATCGCCAGTTGCAATAACTCCATATTTGAGATTTATATTTTTTTCAATTGCAACTTTTTTTGCAATTTCAATAAGTTCTAAGTCAGCCTCTTCATAAACTGCTCCTTCTGGAACGTATCCGTAAGGGTGTCCAAAAGAAGATATATCTAAATCATGTTGAACTAATTTAGTAGCTGCAACTAAATCGCCAATCTTAAAAGAGTTGCAAACTGCGCCGGCTACACCACTAAAAATAAGTTTTTCACAACCAAATTTTTCTATCATGACACTTGCAGTTATGGTTGAGTTAACTTTACCTATTTTACTGTAAGCTATAATAATTTCGTTATTTTTATGCTCTACTATAAAGTACTTATTCTTTGCATAATCAAAAGTTTTATAATCTTTAAAAAATTTTAAAAATGGCTCTATCTCTTCGGGCATTGCACCCATTATTGCTAATTTCATCTAACTCCTTTACTCTGTTTTATGATAACTCTTTTAATGTCTTTTCTAAACTCATCATATCAGTTATACAAAGTGTCTCTTTTTTAGTTATTTTTCTATTGAGTCCTTTTAAAACTGTTGTGCCAAACTCTATAAATCTATCTGTTTGATTTTCGATATTTTTAATTGAGTGTTTATACTTCACTGGTTTTATAAGTTGAGATGAAAGAAGTTCTAGTGCTTCTTTTTTCGTACTGTACAAATTTGCAGTTACATTTGATACAATTGGAGCTAAAAAATTATCTTTAATATATCTATTTAAGTAGTTATTTAATGGGGCTATTATGCTCTTTAAAAGTGGGCAATGAGATGCGACAGACATATTTAAAAGAAGTACCCTTCTTGCACCAGCTTTTTTAAAAACACTCTCTATTGAAACTAGATCCTTTTTATTACCTGCAATAACTAGTTGTCCATCACTATTATAATTTGCGGCCCATACTTCTTTGCCATCTTGAGCAGATATAACCTCTTGAGCTTTTTCATCACTAAGCCCAATAATAACCATCATGCCTGCATCAATATTGACGCATGCTTCTTGCATTAAAAGCCCACGCATGTGAACTAACTCTACTGCATCAATATAGTCTACTGCTCCAACTGAACAAAGAGCTGAAAACTCCCCCAAAGAGTGTCCCATTGCCATCAATGGTCTATTGTTATACTCTTTTACAAATAGAGCATGAGCTATGCAACTAATAAGTAAAATAGCTGGTTGAGTGTACTGTGTCAATTCAAGTTTATCATTATCTTCAAAGAGCAATTTTTTAAAATTTAATTTTAGTCTATCACCAGATTTTTCTATCATTTCACGTGCTAATGCATCACTATCATAAAAATCTTTGCCCATACCAATTTTTTGACTTCCTTGACCGGGAAATATAAAAATATTTTTTTTCATTTATTGCCTTTACTGTAGTTTATAGTCTATCTATACAGAGTCTCATTTTCTATATACAGTTATTTCAAAATAGAGGCATTAAATTTTAAACTTTTAAATAAACTCTCATTTCAACAATATATTTAATGTGAACCACAACCGCCACCACCACCGCCACCACAACATTCGTGATCATCTGCTTTTTTATCTTTTTTAGTGTTGCAACTATCACCTGTTTTGCAACCACAACCGCCACTATTTGTAGCGACAAATCCATTTATTAATTCATCTTTTGTTGCTTCTCTAACTTCTATGATGCTAATTGAAAAAAGAAGGTCTTTCCCAGCCAATGGGTGATTAAAATCTACATTTACAATCTCGTCATCAAAACTTTTAACAATTACTTGAACTGTCCCACCATCTTTATCTTCACCATAAAGAGTCATGCCTTTTGTCATCTCTAATCCAGCAAATTGCTCTTTTGGAAGAGACTGAACTGCTACTTCATCATATTCCCCGTACCCATCTTTAGCAGATACTTTTATATTAGCGTTCTCCCCTTCTGATAAGTTTTTTATCTCATTTTCTAAGCCAGCAATAATTTGCCCTTTTCCTAAGATAAATGTTAATGGAGCAGTATCTAAATTACTATCAACAACTTCTTTGCTATTCGCATCTTTCAATTCATAACTAATTGAAACAACTTGATTATCACTTATTGCCATAAATTTTTCCTTTTTACAATAGTTTTATTATTTCATAATAACTACTTTTTAAATAAAATTCAATATATTTTAAAAGTAATTAATCATTTAGTGCCTATAGATTTAGCCTCTTTTGAATCTGGATAACCTTGCTTGAGTGCATTAAAAAATTGAGTTGCTTGCGAACTCTGTTTTAATTTACTAAAAGATACTCCTGTATGATAGAGAAGTGTTGGCATATAATTAGCTTTATCATAAAGCGAAATACTCTTTTTATAGTATTCAATTGCTTCTTTATAAGATTTTTGAAAATATGCAATTTCTCCCAAATAGTAATTACTACGAGCCGGCTTATGATTTATTTCAACAAGACGCATAAATCTTAACTTTGATTCACTGTACATTTTTTTATTAAAAAATTCTATTCCCTCTTTTAATAGTGTAACGCCACTTTTGCTAGAGAGTGATGAAACTTTTTTATTACTTTTTGGTTTTAATTTTTTTTTATTTGATTTTTCAAGCAAATCTTTTGAGACATAATTATTATTAATAGAATCTATAAGAGAACTTAATTCTCCTAAGACTAATTTGATATTTTTTTGATTCTTATCTTGAAGAGCTCTTGATTCGTTAACATAAGTTTTTAATTCTGATAACTCTTTTCTTAAAGTTGCAATAGATGTATTTTCATCAACAAAGCTTTTTTGTATTTTATTGATTTTTTGATCAATTTTAGAAATTTTTATTCCAAAGGCTTCTGTAACCGAACGAAGTCCCTCATATTTCTCATTAGTTCCTGAAAGTTTTATATTAATATTTTTTATATCAATATCTAACTTCTCTACTTTGTTGCTATTATTAAGAATATGTTTTTCATTTGAAGTTAAACCATATGGCTTTTTACTATTCAAATTGCCAGCATTATATACCGAAGGTTCTTGGGCTAATAGTGAACAAATCACTATTAGCCAAACTGTTATAAGTTTTTTCATTTAAAATTTTTACTATGGTAATAATTTTAATTCCGCTCTTCTGTTTTTATCCCAACAAGCTTGATTGCTATCTTTGCATTCTGGATTACTTTCACCAAAGCTTACTATCATAATACGATTTTCATCAATACCAAAAGAAGTTAATGACTCTTTTACACTTTTTGCTCTTTTTAGACCTAAAGCATAATTATACTCATCTGTACCCCACTCATCACAATTTCCCTCTATTTTTATAGAAAAATCTTTTGAATTTTGTTCATTCAATAATCTTGCATTTGCTCTAATTTTAACTTCCATATCTGAACTAATGTTGTACCTGTCAAAGGCAAAATATATTTTACTTACATCTGACTCTAAATTTTCTATAGTTTGTGCAACCATACCTATTGAACCATCTTTATTTGCATTCGTTGAACTACTGTCTGAATCATCCATCCCAGTAAAGTCATTGGTTCTCATATCTCCATCTACTTCAGCCATATCTAAATTTTGATTTTTCTGACTACAACCACTTAACACTAACATAGCTAAAGCTAAACCCGTAAGCAATAATTTCATTTCTAACCCCTTTTTCATTATATTAATTTAATGTTATCTTATCATCTTTTTCTTAAATTTTCCCTTTTACCAATCAATTGACTGTATTTTGCCAACTTTAAGTGGGAAATGATAAGTTTTGCTTGCATTTAATCTAACAACTCCCAATGCACTTTGGTTACTATAATATTTTATAAACATAATAGTATCAGAATCATCAGCAAATCGTGGATACAAATTTTTACCTGTTACTGTAAGTTGGCGTATATAATCTGTTTTTGTTGATATTAAATATAAATTAAATGTATTAACTCCAAACTCACTAAGTTTTTCACGACTCGAGTATACTATATAGTTATTAAATGCTGAAACTGAGTTATTATTTCTTCCATGATATACCATCTGTTCAACACTCTTACTACCAATTGATTGGGAAAAAACATTAGGATATCCAAGCCTATCTGAAACAAAAACAATTTTTTTATCATCTTCAATAAAAGCACCATTTACATCAATTCCACTATATGAAGTTATTTTTTTTAGTTTTTTAGTTTTTATATCATACATGTATATGTCTGCTTGATCATTTGGAGCCATAGTTAATAGTAGTTTAGTCTCATCACTAGATACATCAGAACAGACTAACATTCCACTACTAGAAATTATCTTTTTTCTCTTTCCACTTCTTACATCAACTCTATATAAAACTGGTTTAGTAGCACTATATGAGGTATAATAAAAAGTATCTTGATCTTTGTTTGCCCACTTTGGAAATATATTAAGTCCACCTTTTACTACAGTTTTTTGAAAACTAAGAGTATAATCTGATATAATAATCTCACTCTCTTTACTATCAATATACTTTGAAAAAATTACAAATTTTTCCATCCATTTAATGCTTGGTGCTCCTACTATTTCATTAATTTCCACTGCTATTTTATGAGCTAAAAAAGGATAACGATTTTGCTTTGAAATTTTATATATTTTTTCACTATCTATTTGTCCACTTTTAACATTTATTAATTTTACTTGTGCAATTACAGCACCATTATTCTCATGCTTGATACTAAATCTAAGAATTAAATCAAGATTCAATTCACTTAAAAAATTCTCATTAAAAGTTCCCTCGTAAGAGCTTGTTAAATACTCATCAACTACATTAAAATGACTACTTAC
This sequence comes from Sulfurospirillum sp., assembly GCA_016735235.1. Taxonomy (GTDB): domain Bacteria; phylum Campylobacterota; class Campylobacteria; order Campylobacterales; family Sulfurospirillaceae; genus Sulfurospirillum_A. Next base: position 12,569 of record JAERRW010000103.1, read on the forward strand.
TTTCAAATCACCTAATAATATTTTAAAAAATTTCTTTCTGAAATCTTGGTCTACATTAGCTCCAGTTGCATCTTGGAGAGCAATTTTGGGAAATTTATCCATCTTTTTTACTATTTCAACTGTTGCATCATATGCAAAAAGTCCACCTGCCAACATCAATATAATTAACAATTTTTTTATCATTTTTACTCCAATATATCTTTAAAGACTATTTTCATTTTAAAAATCTCCTCATCTCTAGAAGGAGGGAATTCAACATCACGCATCTCTTCAAGAAAATCTCGAAGTTTTTTATTAAAAGCACCACTATATGACAAAGTCTCTATTTTATAGCTAAAATTTCCAAACTTGTCTACACCAATAACTACTTTAGCAATATTTCCAGAGACAGTATCAATTGTCTCTTGCCAATAAGAGTCTAAAATATCTGTTATTTTACCACGAAATGCATCATAAATACCATCCTTTTGAGTTGTGATTAAATTTTCTTGTTCTTTGAATTTTAACATTTCTATGATTTTTTTAGCTTCTTCTGTTTTTACTGCTTTTTGTGTTGCTTGAGGCTCTTTCACAGGCTTTTGTTTTTTTATTTTTTTCGCTTTTTTTGAACTACTTTTTGGTATATTATCCAAATTTATCTTGCCAAAAAGTTTTTTAAAATCTAGTTTTTTTTCAACTTTTTTTTCCTTGATTGGTTTCTCTTTTTTTTTCACCACTTTTTTAACTTGTCTATCTATAAGTGTAACATTTAAAATACTGTTCTTACTAGCGGTATATTTAACTATTTTTGTGCTATCAATTTGTAACATGTAAGTACCAAATATTATAATAATAAAATACAATGCAAATGATAAAGTCCATCCAGTTATGGTAGAAATCGAGGAACTAGGCATTAATTACCCATTTGTTTCTAATGAAACTTTTGTAAATCCTGCTTCTTTTACACTCTTTAAAACAAACATAACATCTTTATACTGTAATGCTTCATCTGCTTTTATATAAACAACTGTCTTATCCAATGAAAATTTTTGTGTTATTAAAATAAAATTATCTGGAAACTCATTTATGGAAAAACTATCTCTTTCAAAATGGACTACTCTATCTTTGGTTATTCGAATTTCAATATCTGGTACTTGTTGTATGACTTGTGATTTTGTTCCATGTGGAAGATTAATACTTTCTTCATAAATCACTGCTGGAGTAGTAACCATTAATACAGCTAATAGCACTAACATAATATCTACCAATGGTGTTATATTTAAATCAGGGGCCTCTTCCCAATCATACATTATCACTCTCTTTTTTCATTGAAAGTAAAAGTTCAGTCTCCCTATGAATATAATTGACTAATTCGTAAGCTTTTCTTTTTATAAAAAGATTTGCAGTATATGCTGGAATTGCCACAAATATACCAGCAGCAGTAGCTATTAAAGCCTCGCTAATCGCTGGTGCTATAACACTAAGAGATGCTCCGCCCTCGCCTTGACCAAGACTGCTAAAAGTTTCAAGTATAGATACAACTGTACCAAAAAGTCCTATAAATGGTGATGTAGATGCTATCATAGACAACACCCATAACCCTTGTGTAGCATTTTTTTCTGCAACACTTTTACATACATTTAACAGTTTTTCATTAATCTCTCCACGTGAAGAACATTTTTTTAGTATTGAATCATCGCGTACTGTATGTGAACCCATCAACATAGATTCTAGTGAATTTCTTTCCTTTGATAGCCAACTTGAAAGATAAAAATACCTACTAAGCAGTACTCCAAAAGTAATTATTATGTATATTGATAGCCAAATCAACACAAAAATAGTTATAAAACTACTTTTACTTAAATAGTTTAAAAGTATATCTATACTTTCCATATATTAACTCATCTCCTCGCTACTAACTCTATTTTAGCAGTTGCCGCTAAAATAGAGGAGCTTGAATCGCTCATACTCTCAATTAACTCTTTGGCATTCTTAAGAGATAAAGCAATAGCACTCTCACTGCTACCACCAACAACAACCGCTCCATCAGCTAATACAGTGACAGAGCTTTCATCAACTTTTGCATGACCCCAATTAATTGCAATAATCTCATGTTTGCCGCTAGATAATTCAATGTCAATAACTCCAGCTTGTAGTAACGAGACCAGGGAAGCATGAAGTGGATATACTCCAAATTCACCTTCGCTACCAGGAAGAGTTATATTTTTTACATTATCTGAAAAAATTTGACCTTCAGGAGTTACAATTTCTAACTTTAATACATCCATTTAATTCTCCCATATCTTTATATTCAACTAATTTAAATAGTTTTAAAAAGTCTTTTAATTTATTATTAACCTTTAATTTTTTCCGCTTTCTCTACAACTTCTTCAATACTACCAGTCATATAAAAAGCTACTTCTGGAAGATCGTCATATTTACCGTCAAGAATTCCCCTAAAACCTGCTATTGATTCTTCTAAACTTACATATTTGCCAGGACTTCCTGTAAATACTTCTGCAACGAAAAATGGCTGGGAAAGAAATCTTTCAATTTTTCTTGCACGATCTACAACAACTTTATCTTCTTCACTAAGCTCATCCATACCAAGAATCGCAATTATATCTTGAAGGTCTTTGTACTTTTGAAGAACAGCTTGTACATCACGAGCTACGGCATAGTGCTCATTACCAATAATTTGTGGATCAAGCATGCGTGAACTAGAATCAAGAGGATCAACCGCAGGGTAAATACCTTTTTCTGCAATAGAACGGCTTAAAACTGTTGTTGCATCTAGATGAGAAAAAACCGCTGCTGGAGCAGGATCTGTCAAATCATCTGCCGGAACATATACTGCTTGAACAGAAGTAATTGAACCTTTTTTAGTTGATGTAATTCTCTCTTGAAATTGACCCATTTCGCTAGCAAGTGTTGGTTGATAGCCAACTGCTGAAGGAATACGACCAAGAAGTGCTGACATCTCTGCTCCACTTTGAGAAAATCTAAATATATTATCAATAAACATAAGAACATCAAGTCCCATCTCATCTCTAAAATACTCCGCCATAGTAAGACCAGTAAGAGCAATACGGTTACGAGCTCCTGGAGGCTCACTCATCTGTCCATAACATAGTGCAACTTTGTCCAATACATTAGAATCTTTCATCTCATGATAGAGATCATTACCTTCACGAGTTCTCTCACCAACACCTGCAAATACAGAGTAACCGCTATGTTTAAATGCAACATTATGGATAAGCTCCATAATAATAACAGTTTTACCAACACCAGCACCACCAAACAGTCCTACTTTACCGCCTTTTGCATAAGGAGCAAGTAGATCAACCACTTTAATGCCTGTTTCAAAAATTTCACTTTTTGTACTCTGCTCATCAAATGACGGAGGATCTCTATGAATTGACCAAGTAGTAGTCGGTTTTACAGCCTCCCCTTCATCAATAACATCACCAATAACATTAAAAATTCTACCCAAAACTTCTTTTCCTACTGGAACTTTAATTGGTTCACCTTGAGCTACTGCTACAATTCCACGGGTTAAGCCTTCGCTCATGTCCATAGCAATTGTTCTTACACGGCTATCACCAAGATGAGCTGCTACTTCAAGTATTAGTTTTGTAGATTTGCCTTCTACTTCATAATTTACTTCAATAGCCTCATTGATTTGTGGAAGATACCCATCAAAATCTACATCAACGACAGGACCCATTATCTGGCTAATTATTCCATTCATTGAATATTCTCCTTTATTATTTGCATTTTATTATTTCATTGACTCAACACCACTGATAATCTCAATTAATTCAGTAGTGATACTCTCTTGTCTAGCTTTATTGTAAGCTAAAGTTAACATGTCTACCCTCTCGGTTGCATTATTAGTCGCATTGTCCATAGCCTGCATTCTTGCACTATGTTCAGCCGCTAATGAATCGATAAGCGCATAGTACATGTTGTACTCAAAATATTTTTTAATTAAAGACTCTAGAATTGTCTCATCCTCTTCTGGTTCTAACTCCATAAGAGATTTTGAATCAGTCTCATACCCCTCATAAATAGAGACAGGAACAATATTGTTCACCTTTAAGTCTTGAGAAATCATATTAAGGTAACCATTATGAATTAAAATAACTTTATCGGTTATTCCGTTCATAAAATCTTCAATTGCTTCTGATATAATCTCCTGAGCCTTTTTATAGGTTGGTGCCGAACTCACACCCTCGTAGCTTGAATGAAGTTCTATGTCTTGAAATTTAAAAAAAGCTATGCCTTTTTTTCCAATACCTCTTAAGCGTACCTTGATTTTATTACTTTTATACTCTTGTGTTAGTCTATTGACTTCTTTAATAGTTTGAATATTAAAACCGCCACATAGTCCTTTATCTGCTGTAACAAAAAGAATATCTACTTTTTTAATATCACTTATTTCATTAAAAAAACGACTGTCAATACCGCCTATTTTATACTGATTGATCTTATAAGATATCTCCGATAATACTTCATTAATTTTATCTGCATACACCTTTGATTCTTGAGCAGCCAATTTAGCACGATTCAATTTAGCAGTTGAAACTAATTTCATAGCTTTCGTCGTCTTTTGTGTATTCTCTACACTCTTTATTTTTCTTTTTATCTCTTTAAGGTTTGACATTGTCTATCCTTACTTAACTACAAACGTTGCTTTAAACTCATTCAATGCTTTTTCCAGTAAGTCTTCAACCTCTTTATCTAACTTTTTCTTACTCCTGACTTGTTCAAGAATTTCTGAATATTTTGCTTCAATAAATGGATACAACTCTGCTTCAAAACGAGTTACCTCATTCACTTCAATATCATCAAGAAAACCTTTTGCGCCAGCATAAATAATAAGAACTTGTTTTTCAACAGGAAGTGGAGAGTATTGGGCTTGTTTAAGAATTTCAACCATTCTCTCTCCTCGTTCCAATTGCTTTCTGCTTGATTCATCGAGATCGCTTGCAAATTGTGCAAATGCTTGAAGTTCACGATACTGAGCAAGATCTAGCCTAAGAGTTCCTGCTACTTGTTTTGTAGCTTTAATCTGTGCAGCACCGCCAACACGGCTTACCGAAAGACCTACATTAATAGCTGGACGAATACCTGAATTAAATAAGTCTGACTCTAGAAATATTTGACCATCTGTAATAGAGATAACATTTGTTGGAATATAAGCCGAAACATCGCCAGCTTGTGTTTCAATAATAGGAAGAGCCGTAAGTGAGCCACCGCCCAACTCATCATTAACTTTAGCAGCTCTCTCAAGAAGTCTTGAGTGAAGATAAAAAACATCACCTGGATATGCCTCACGACCTGGAGGACGACGAAGAATCAAGGACATCTCACGATATGCTACTGCATGTTTAGATAGATCATCATAAACTATAAGACCATGACGAGAACTATCTCTAAAATATTCTCCCATTGCAACACCAGCATAAGGTGCTAAGTATTGAAGTGCGGCCGAATCAGAAGCACCTGCACTAACAATAATAGTATACTCCATAGCTCCATGCTCTTCAAGTTTTTTTACTACTTGTGCTACTGTTGATTGTTTTTGACCAATTGCGACATAAATGCATATAACATCTTGTCCTTTTTGGTTGATAATTGTATCAATAGCAACTGTAGTTTTACCAGTTTGTCTATCACCAATAATAAGCTCTCTTTGTCCTCTTCCTATTGGAACTAAAGCATCAATAGCTTTAAGACCTGTTTGTAGTGGCTCATGAACTGACTTTCTAGCCATTATTCCGTGAGCTTTCTCTTCAACAAATCTTGTTTCGGTAGCTTCAATGGGACCTTTTGAATCAATAGGATCACCAAGAGAATTTACAACACGACCTATTAATGCATCTCCAACAGGAACACGAAGTAATCGTCCTAATCTTTTAACTGAAGTCCCCTCTTGAATACCTTTTCCAGAACCAAGTATAACTATACCTACACTTGACTCCTCTAAATTAAGAGCCATTCCTCTCTCTCCAGTTTCAAACTCAACCATTTCACTAGCCATTACATTATTTAATCCATAAACATTTGCAACACCATCTGCTGATGAAATGACTTTACCAGTCTCTTCAACATCAACATTGAGTTCAAAGTTTTCTATGCGTTTTTGAATGATCGAACTAATTTCATCAGCTTTCATTTTTGCTCCCACAAACTGCTCCTTACTTTATATTATATTAATATTACTTTGTCAATTTTAACAAAGTTTCAATTGAAATCATCTTGCTAAAAACTACAATTTCACAAAATCTTTTAGTCGCTTTTATATTGCTTTTAAAATATGATCTGTTAATTGAGTTTTTAATCTATCTAGTGAAAAACTAACTTCTACTCCCAAGTCATCTAATTGAATTTTAACACCAGGATAATCTCCTACAATTGAATTTAACTTTATGTCTGCACTAAACTTCTTACTAAAATTTTTTTCTAATTTAATAATTTGTGCATCTGTGATTTTGAAATTACTTGTAATTTCACCTTTATAAGAGTTGTTCTTGAGTGAAATTTGATACTTTAACTCTTTTGATATTGTTGGTATTAGGTATAAACGATTATTTAATGCAAGTAGTTTTATAAAATTAATAATCTTGCCTGAGTTTTTACCAAGTAAAGATAAAACAAACTCCCCTTTTTTTTCATGAGTTAAATTAGGAGAGAGTATTATGTTATTAAATTTACTAGAACTAAAAGCATTTGAGATCTTATTAATAGATTTTTCAATCGAATTTATTTCAGTATCACTACAACTTTTTATTAAAGCATTTACATACTTTTTTCCAATAATTCCTTTCATTATGCTACCTTCTTCATGATTATCTTAACAAGCTCTGCTTTATCAATAGAGATAGAATCTTTATCAAACACTTCTTCTAAAACTTTAGTCGCAACATCTCTTGCCATTCTACGCTTTTCTATATCTGTTTTTTCTTGAAAACTTTTTTCTAAAATTTGAAGTTCTCTGTTTGTATTATTTTCTATTTTTATAGCAATAAGCTTTGCCTCTTTTTTTGAAGTTTCTAACAAAACTGAAGCATTTATTTTTGCCTCTTCAACTTTTGCTTGAGCACTCTGTTTTGCCATAACCGACTCTTTTACTTTAACTTGAATAGAATCCAAGCTATCTGCAATGTTTGCTATTCTATTTTTATAAAAATTTTTAGCATGATCTGCTAAAAGATAGTACATAATAGATACAAATATAATAAAGTTGATAGTTCTAGAAACTATATCAGTCTCGCCACTACCTCCATCACTTGCTAGCAATATCGTTGGTATTAAAAAAAATAATAAATATTTTAATTTCATATTTGTCTCCTATATGTGACCTAATTTTTGTTTGATGCTATCTCTAAAATTAGGAATATTTGCACTTAAAGAGTTTTGAAATTTTATTTTATCTAGTTCTAACTCTTTTAAAAATAGAGTATACTTCTCTTCAAGTTCACTCCGTTTTTTCTCAATTTTTTTAGTAGAGATGACTTTGGCATCACTCAAAGCTACTTCTCTAATTTTTCCTGCTTTTATTTTTGCATTACTCATAATTTGATCTACTTCTTTATGGTAAACCTCAATATCACTAGTATTTTCATTTGCATTTTTCAAATCACGCTCTATAGAGTTATTTCTTTTATCTATAAACTCTAAAAGCGGTCTGTATAATACTTCATCAAGAAATATTAACAAAGTAAAAAATACAATTCCAGTCACCAGTAAAAGTACTGGACTAATACTTAACATGTTTTTCTCCTTTTACTAGACTTTTTAACAACACCTATATTGACATAATCTAAACGAATAGACATATACAAATTGTGAGAATTTTAACATAGTTTAATAAAATTTTTTATTAAAATAGTGGTTTTATTTAAATTTTTCTAAAAATTGACTAATTGATTCACTATTTTCAAATTCAATTATAATAGTATTTTCTTTTGTTTTTGTTTTTAAGCCAAAGTTATTTAATCTTTTCTCTAATAATTCAAACTTTAAACTCTTTTTTGAATTAGGTTTTTTTTGAATATCACTTTTTTGTTCAGTTGATTTCATTTTTTTTATCAATTGCTCAGTCTCTCTAACACTTAATTTTTGTCCTAAAATTGTATCTACTACTTTTTGTTCATCTTCCAAATTCAATCCAACTATTACTTTAGCATGTCCTTGAGAAAATTTTCTCTCAATAAGTAACTTTTGAGTTCTTTGAGTAAGAGTTAGTAGTCTTAATGTATTTGTAATTTGAGTGCGACTTTTTTTTATAATCTCACAAAGCCCTTCTTGAGTAATGTTGTACTTTTCAATAAGCTCTTTATACGCTATTGCTAATTCTATAGGATTTAAATCTTCTCTTTGAATATTTTCTATAAGTGCAAGCTCTCTTAGATTTTCTGACTCAATATCTGCCACTATTGTTCGTATAGTCTTAAAACCTGCTTCTTTAGTCGCTCTTAATCTTCTTTCTCCAGCAATAAGCATGTAATCATTATCTTTTTCAACAACAATAATAGGCTGTAAAAGACCATGCTTTTTAATAGATTCACTAAGCTCTTTAATGGCTTGTTCGTTAAAATATTTTCTTGGCTGATAAGGATTAGATGAAATTCTATCAACATTAATATCTCTTACTAAGTCTTGAGAAGCTCCTAACTCTTTATTATAGGCATCTTCAACATCATCAAAAATAGCTCCTAATCCACGCCCAAGTGCTTTTTTATTCATAATAAACTAACTTGCTAATATTGAATTTGCTAGATTTTGATATGCTTTAGAACCGGGAGATTGTACATCATAAAGAATAATTGGTTTTCCAAAACTTGGAGACTCTGCTAGTTTAACATTTCTGGGAATTACTACAAAGTTTGATGTTTGTTTATTTACAAAAAGTTTATTTTTAAAATGTTGTTTTAAATCTGCAAACACCTGCTTAGACAAATTATTTTGTGAGCTAAACATTGTAGGTAAAAAGCCTTTTATCTCTAACTTTGGATTTATTGTTCTTTTAATAAGTTTTACTGTATTTAAAAGTTGTGCCAAACCCTCTAGTGCAAAAAATTCACATTGAATTGGAATAATTACAGAGTTTGCAGCACTCAAAGCATTGATTGTAATACTTCCTAGTGCTGGAGGTGAATCAATAATAATATAATCATATTGATCTTTTATCTCTTCAATTTTTGTTTTTAATATAAGTTCTCTACCTTTTATTTTTGCATCATAAAACTCTTTTTCAACACCAACCAAACCTATATTTGATGGTGCAACATAGAGAGTTGGTAACTTAGTCTCTAAAATAACTTGAGATAGTTTTTTTCTTCCAATTAATACATGATATATATTGTACTCATAATCATTCCTATGAATACCAAGACCTGTTGTTGCATTTGATTGAGGATCAATATCTATCAATAAAACTTTTTTTTCTGCAACTGCAAGGGATGCAGCTAAATTAACTGCTGTTGTTGTTTTGCCCACTCCACCCTTTTGGTTTGCTATAGCTATAATCTCACTCATCTAAACTATCTCCTTTATTCTCTTTTTTTTGCTAAATTTAAATCTTTTTTAAAAATAACATCTGTTTTTTTAACAAAACTATGCAAAATTAGGTCTTCCTAAATTAGATCCAGCTTGCTCAATTATACTTTAATAGGCAATTTGAAAATATTGTTTTCTAAAAATGCCACTATTTAACAATATTATATTATCTTAAAAGATACAAAATATCAAGAGTTAAAAAATATTAATTTCTAAATTAAAACTCCATGTTTATGGTGCGACTGGGGGGATTTGAACCCCCACACCGTTAGGCACGAGCCCCTCAAGCCCGCGTGTCTACCGTTCCACCACAGTCGCATTAAAAAAAATTAAAAAGAATTAAATTAAGAAGATATAGAGGCTATAATATATTATAGCCTCACTCTATTATATAAATGGATTAGCGTAAAGTGCAATCAAAGATATAACAAGTGCATATATAACTTGTGCTTCAATCATCGCTAGTGCGATAAACATTGTAGTCATTAGCTTTCCACCAAGACCTGGGTTTCTTGCAGTTCCTGCAATAGTTGCAGCAGCGGTATTGCCCATACCTACAGCTCCACCAAGTGCAGCTAGACCAAGCCCCACAGAAGCGGCCAATATTGAGTATGATTTAATCATCTCGCCTTCATTAGCAAATGCAACCGATGCTATTGCTACCATAAGAAATAAAATTTTCTTCATAAAATTCTCCAATATTTTTTAGAAGTCCGTTCGGATAGTTTCCCTACTTACCACTTCATTGTAAATAAATTTTATCCAAAGTTTAGTTAAAATTCTATTAAATA
>JAERRW010000094.1 GCA_016735235.1 Sulfurospirillum sp.
AAAAAACATTAAAATAGATAATAAATTAATATTGAATAGTAAAATATCCGATATTAATAGTTACTTAGTTATTTTTCTAGGATTTTGTCTGCCTATATCAATTGCAATCACATCACTAGTTTCTTCAATTATTGTTTTACTTTGGTTATACAAGTCAACTATTATAAATAAAGGAGAAGACTTAAACCAAACACCTAATTAAAATGTTTCAGTGTGAAGCACTTTAACAGCTAAATCTAATCATGCTATAGCTCCTTTAGAGTTGTAGTTTGTACTAAATTTAGTGTTGTTCTTTAACATAGAAAAAATAATACGAATGAGTTTGTTGGCAACCGCAATAACTGATTGCTTAAAGGTCTTGCCTTCACTTCGTTTTTTATCATAATAAGCTTTGAGTATAGGGTTCCAAACTGTACCTGCTCTGCCATATGCCAAATAGATCTTCTTAAGTGTGAGTTTCCACTCTTTGAGATAGAACCTCTAATATTTACAGAAGTACCACTTTGGTAAATAGTTGGGTCAGTTCCAATAAAAGCAGTTAGCTGCTTATGGGTAGCAAAGTTATTTATATCTCCAAGTTCAATAAGAAATGATGCCGCACTGGCTTTACCTGTGCCTGATATAGATGTAAGTAACTTTATATCATCATTATGATGCTCATCGACAAACTGTTCTATTATCTCATTAAATTCATCTAGTTGAAGTTGTAAAAACTTTAACTGTTTGATTTTTGAGATAAGTATTTTTTCTAACGATTGGTTGTTAATCCCTATAGAGTCTTAGCTAAGGAGGAGTATCTCACTAGCACCAACTTTAGGTTTAGTACCTCTTGTAGTGTCTAAAGATAAGAGTTTGGCTATTTTCTTCTCTTTCAAGTTCCTAATAATTCGTTTACTAGGAGCTTGTAAGAGCAGATTTAAACTGCTTTTTGAAAAGATACTTGTGTTCTTTAACATTTCTGGGAAGATTTGATTTACTATAGATTTCATATCTGTTTTTAAAGCAGACATAGAATTAGTAAGTTTCTCTTTTTCTCTAACGATAGGTTTAATCGATTCTAAGTCATTAGAACTAGACAGCTTCAAAGTTGCACCATTTCTCTTTGCAAAAATAGAAATAATATGTGCGTCTTTAGCATCAGTCTTGGTTTTTCTGATTGTCATGGATTTAGTAAATGTATGAATGAACAGTGGATTTACTACAGATACATTTAACCCTTGCTCTAAAAGATAAGAAAGCAAGTTTAAATGATATATACCAGTAGCTTCCATAACAACTAAAATCTCATCGTTAGAGAATAGAGATAAATACTCACTAAGTTTAGTAAAGTCAGTCATATCCATCTGGTAGTAGTCTTTGTATAAGACCTTTTCAGTTTCATCAGTGAAGCTAAAATCAAAACTATCTTTAGATATATCAATTCCTAAGAAATATTTATACATATCGTATCCTTTTAAAAGTACAAAATAAAATTAAAAAACCAAAGGTTAATTAAAAACATACAAACAGATAAGCAAGTACTTGACTTGATCCTGCCTTCCAAATGACAGAGGTTCGTAATGACCTAATCAACTAATTGGGATTGTAAGCAAGTAACAGACTCGTATTGAGGTTCTTATCTTTAACAAAAATAAGTTTAAGGTTAAAAGATAATTCCTAAGGAATAATCGTTCTCTTGCTTATCTCTTTGTATGTATTATGTATTAATTTTTGGTAGAAGGAAATTTAATGGCTAATTTTAACAATCAAAAACTCTCTTTAACTGTAAATATTTTAATTACATTAGCTCTAAGCTCATTTTTGTTGGTAAAAAATATGGCAGGCGGTGCTATTATTATTTTGCTTCTATTAAGTTTATGGTTTTATAAGATATATATACATGATATACGTAAAATTTTAACTGACAATCGTTTAATAAAATTAATTTTTATAAACTTTATTCTCTACTTTGCATACAATACCCTAAGTTCATTTTTGCATGATAAATCAACAGGATCTGGATATGCATATTATTTTATCTGCTCCATACCTGTATTTTTTTTCATGCGTCATCTTATTATTAAAATTAAATATTTAATTATCGGATTTTTACTTGCCTCATCTTCAATGATTTTAGCATTTTTCCAAATTTTTTATATGGAATCAGAAAGGGCTTTTGGTGCAACATATCCGATCGCTTTTGGTAATATCTCTTTAGTATTTTGTACAAGTAGCTTATGTTGTATGATTTATCTAGTTAGTAAACATTTCAATACTACGAATAGATTAAACCAAAATAAAGATATTAAAAATACAGACAAATCTTATAATAAAAACTCCTACATCAAAATAAAGATATTATCAATAATTCATAAATATGGATTAAGTTTTTTAACACTTATATCTGCTATATTTGCATTTTGCTCTATGATTCTATCGGGAACCCGTGCATCCTTATTAGCATTTATCCCTGCAATGTTAATGGTACTAATATACTTCATTATATTTTACCGTAATCTTTTTATACGTATTATCCCACTTATACTATTAGGATTTGTCATAACTATAACAATATTTTGGGCAACGCCAATGCTGGAGTTTATATCTAATAAAATAGATTCTTCTATCGATGATATAAAAACAGCTACTAGTATTGTAAAAAAAGAGGATAAACAGAAAGTATCATCAATAGGACAGCGTGTGGTTATGTGGAGAGTTGCTACAGAACTTTTCAAAGAAAATCCAATATTTGGAACAGGTTATAACACATTTTATAGTGAAAAAAATAGTTTGATTGAGAGAAAAAAAGCATCAGGTGCAATAACATTTGCAGAAACCTCTATTAGTAAATACAATCAACCACACAATGAATATCTCAGAGCATTATCAGAGACTGGTATTTTGGGATTTATCTTATTACTAGGAATATTTATATTACCACTACTATTTTTTATAAACAGCCTACGATTTAAACTAAAATATGTCCAAAAGAAGCGTAGAGATGATTTTATTTTAATTAATTATTTGGGGATTATTGTTATATTGCTATTTATGCAGTTTGCTATGACGGAGGGGATTTTAAGTCGTAGTATTTTTGCAACACTTTACACACTAATAATTCCAGTATCTATGTCTATGAGTCATAGAATACAAATTATAGAACATAATGAGAATATCTAGCAAAATAATTAAAGGTACATCCAAAAACACAAAGTTTATTATTCTGGGAGTTTTGCAAGAGATAAATATTTATATAAAAAGTGTAACCCTCCCCTCAAACCAACCAAGCTTAAACAGAATAATTCATCTCTAAATTGTACTTATTTAAATATTCAATAGGACTTAACTTTCCTAAAACTGCATGTGGTCTATGATGATTATAGTCATCAATCCACTCTTGAAGCATAGGTATGATTTTATCTGTTACTGCACTAATAGCACCTTTAGAGAAGCCTACACCATAAATATTTTCTATTAAGTCTACTATTTGTGAGTAACTATTTCCATGTGAGTAAAGAGTTAATATTTTCTCTTCAATTTCTCCTGACATTGTTCTTTCATTTTTCTTGACTATCTCTGGTTCAAATGAACCAGCACGATCACGAGGAACATTTAACTCAAATTCACCATGTTCACTTTTCATAGTTTTTGTGGCATAACCATTTTTACGATTTCTATTTAGGTCTTGAGTTAAATGAGAGTCTATCTCAGC
>JAERRW010000058.1 GCA_016735235.1 Sulfurospirillum sp.
CTAAAAGCTTGAAGAACTGCTTGATGCATTTATTCCTCAAGTCAGTCGTTAGCATACACATATAAATTTATGAATATACAGATTATTATTGATTATCTGTAAAATTTACAATAAAAAAGTTATAATGACTAATAAATAAAAGTTAAAAGTTTACTAATTGGGGTCTGACCCCTTTTCTAAAAATTACAATTTTTATTTTTAAATTTTAAAAAATTGCACTTCAGGTTTTAATTTTGGTTAAAAAATATATAGTATGAGAGATTAATTTAGCTATAATTAAAATTTAGATATAGTTTGTGTTGTATCAAATAAAAAGTGATAGTTTTAATAATAAAATTTATAGTAATAATTTCAATTCAGGAGAATCAATGAAGCAGCTTATTTTAATAGGTATTCTATTTGTTGTGAGTGTATTTGCAAAGGATGTTTTAGCTGGTAATGCACCTAAGGCATATCCAAAAGGTGGATTAGGAGAAGTGGTTAAGTTGGGTGAAGATATTTTGATTAATACTTCTACCCATAGACTTACTAAAGAGTATGTTGGTAATACATTGAGTTGTACTAGTTGTCATATTGTTGGAGTTGATGGAAAACCAGGCTCAAGCCTTGGGCAATCAACATTTATAAAAACTGCAATTTCATTTCCTGCATATAGTGCTAGAGAAAAAACAGTAGTAACACTAGAAGATAGAAGTAATAACTGTTTTATGCGTTCTATGGCTGGAAAAAAACTACCTAGTGGAAGTGAAGCTTCAACTGCAATTGCCACATATATAACATGGCTCTCAACAGGTTTCGCTATCAATATGAACGAGAAAGGACCTTGGGCCCCAAGTAATCAGAAAACTTGGTTAGCAGGACAAGCAAAGTTTGCAAAAATACAGAAAAAAGCGACGAATAAAAACTATTTAGCAGGCAAGAAAATATATGAAGATAAATGTGCGGCATGTCATGATTTAGATGGAAAAGGCGTAGATCCGTTGGGACCAGCACTGTGGGGATTTGATGAGTCTGGTAGATCACTTTCATATAACACTGGAGCAGGATTAAGCAAACTAAACAAGGTACCCGTTTGGATTCAATCAAATATGCCAAAATATATAGAAGGTTCACTTTCAGATCAAGAAGCTGCTGATGTGGGATTATATATTGTCGCACAACCAAGAGCAGATTTTGATTTACAAAAAGGCTTAGAGGGTGTTAATGCTCCATACAATTCAAAAGTACTAAGTGAAAAACATTCAGTGAAAAGTAATTTTGAAGCATTTGGTTTAGATTTAGATAAAATTAAAAAATGAAACAAGAGAAAGAGACCATAAAATAAGCTGTGTAAACCTTAAAAATTAGATTTATTTGATAAACTAATCAAGTGAATTATTTAAAAGGATTTACGCATGAGTTTAATAAGCCACGAAGAGCTAAAGAAACAAATTGTATCTGGAGAGTTAACCTCTCTAGATGATATTACAAATGAGTTCAAACACATACTCAAAGAAGTAATTCAAGTAGCGTCACAAGAAGAACTAACCTCACATCTAGGCTACAATAAACATCAAGAATCTAGTAGCCCTAACTATCGTAATGGATACAATGGTAAAACTATAAAATCAAAGTATGGTCAGTTTGATGTCTCTATCCCCAGAGATAGAGACTCAAGCTTTGAACCACAACTGGTAAAAAAAAGAGAAGTCCTACTTGGTGGAAGTGAAGATTTAATTTTATCACTCTATACTAAAGGTATGAGTGTAAGAGATATTCAACTTCATCTTGATGACTTGTATGGTTATGAACTTTCAACTCAACAATCTCAAACATTACAGAGAAGATTATGGAAAAAGCCAATGAATGGCAGAACCGTCCACTTGATGCAATCTATCCAGTTATCTTTATGGATGTTACAGTTTTAGTAAAGCTAAGTCCTATTGAATATTTAAATAGGTACAATTTAGAGATGAATTGTTCTGTTTAAGCTTGGTTGGTTTAATGGGAGGGTTACATACTTAAGTCTATTGCGAATTTGATGTACTATACAAAATTGTACTTCCGTATTCGGGAGTGTTGAAAAAGACGAGCATCCCAAGTTGCTTAATCTAAAAGATGGTCATTTGGTAAGATGTCCTAAAATTGGAGAGTTTTAGTTTTATGGATTATGAATCAATATTAAAAGAGGTATATAGTGAAGTAAAACC
>JAERRW010000049.1 GCA_016735235.1 Sulfurospirillum sp.
TTAGACTTTTTAGATGCATATTTTCTTCTTGTAACTGAAACTTTATTGGCATTTATTGCACTATAGCTTTTTGTTTGGCTACTGCTATTTCTTTTTAACTCTCTACTAATTGTTCCAGGATTTACACCCAGTTCATTAGTAATAAATTTTTGACTATATCCTGCCTTTTTATAAGCTTGAATATGATACCTTTCTTCCATGGTTAAATATTTATATTTCAATCTTTACTTCCTTATATTCTGTGGTTAGAATTGAAGAAAGATTTTAACATTTAACCTCTTCAAATCCAAAATTACAATTTTTATTTTTAAATTTTAAAAAATTGCACTTCAGGTTTAAATTTTGGAAACATTTTAGCAATTGAGTTTTTATGGAATGTAAAGTGTGTTGGTGCTAAAATGCTGATTAACTAAATCGTTATTTTTGCACATAGATTAAGGAGAATAATTTTGATTCAAATAACACTATCAATATTAATACTAATTGTTATATTTATGATATATAGAAAATTAAGTGATATTAATATACAAATAATTTCAAATAATGAAATTATTGATAAACAAGTTAGCATACTATCCGATTCAAAAGAGGTCGACAAATTAGATAAAATCAATTCAAACCTAAAAAAAATAAATAATACTATTAATCATAAATCAGAAAAAAATAAAAATAAATTAGAGTTGGTAAACTTTGATACAAATATGAGCAGATTTAGAGAATTCCTAAATCAATCTAAAGTATTTAACAAATTAGATATTGTCGATAGATTTCAAGCAATCAAAGTAAATAATGATTCAGAGGACCATAAACTATTCTTTTTATCTCAATTTTCAAAACTACTATTATCAAATAATTATACTTTCAGTGATTTGGATATAAACACAGAATATTATGGATATGGACCATCTAATGCCGATTCCATTTGGTTTGATGTTGAAAATATAAATGAAACTAAAGATGGCGTTGATTATAAAGTTTATGAAGCAGATATTGTATTTACACTTAAAGATAAAAGTAAACTAATTTTAAAATACGAATTCTTTGATGATACTATTGAGCAGTTTGATAAATGTTATGATAAATTTTGTTTTATTGATTTCGAAAGAGACTCTGAACCATACTATTATAATGATTCACATAGAAATAATGGTAAATATAGAATAGTGCTAAATGATTTATATCAATATATAGATTTTATAGGAAAAAATTACTTTAATAAATCATTTTTTAAAGTTAAATGGCTCATTTTTCCACAATATGAATATGAAAGTTTACTTCACTATAGTCAATTTACTGATATGAATTGGCAAATTGATAGTACAAATTTTGAATATTTAGACGATATTGTTAATGATAAAGAATTAGAAATCATTGATTCTATGTCAAATGATGAATTGTTTATTTATTTATTGAAAATTTATTATAAAGAATATCCTACGTTTGATATGAAACCTAAGATATTTAAAGTTATTAAATATTTAAATAAACTTATTGAAGATAATTATCCAATGGCATTTATTGTGAAAGCATTATTACATTTAGATGGAAAAATAGTTTTAAAAGATTATGAAGAAGCTAAGATATTACTAAAAAAAGCTTACAGTTTAGGATTAAATAGTCCGTCTATGTTGATATGGAATGAAAATAATTTATACAGAAAAGGAATGTTAAAATGATTTATACTTTTTTGAAAGATATAGAAATAAAACAATATAAATGCTTTAAAAATTTTAATGTTAATGGACTTAAAAGAATAAACTTAATTGGTGGAAAAAATAATATTGGTAAGACTGCTTTTTTAGAAGCTTGTTATCTTTATTATAATTCATTTAATATAATTCGAACATCAAAAGATTATAAAATTAGGACATCATCGGCACTACTGAATAACAATAGAGAATATTTAAATTTTAAAATACTAGAATTAATGTTATTTATTGAACAAACAAGAAAACAAAATAATTTTTATATTGATTGGATTAGAGAAGAATTTGATTTTACAAATTTTCCAGAATTTGAAATCAATGTCAAAGATGAATGTAGTATAATTTTAAAAGACAATCTGTTAACATTAGACCAAATAGTTGGAAATGGGTTTTGGAATTATGGTGCTTATGATGTATCAGATTTTAGAAATAATAAAAATTTCTCTCATTCCCAAGCTCCAGCTTGGGAACGCATACATACATCACTTATATTTAAACACTTCACACCTACCAAACCCTCTCAATCTCAATCAAACCATCAACCTCATCTAGTCCATAGCACTACTATATCTCCAATGAGATGCTTCATCTACATAGCCTCTTTTTACAGGATTGTTATGAATATATACTGCCCTCAAAATCTAAAATAACTTTTTAACTAGATTAATTCCACCTCTTGACTACAACTTCACCTAACATGTTTTAAATATTTAAGATAAACATTCATAGGTTTTTTATAATTTAAACTTGAATGAAATCTTTAAGCTCGTTTATTGATTTATAATCACTAATGTAGATATTGCCATATTTGAATATCATCTTGTTTTAAAATTTAGTATGTTCATTGCTTGTGTATTGGCTATCTTGAGCAATTAAAACAATACGCTCGATTATTTATCAAGCGTATTTAGTTTATGCTATTTTACGCCGGCCTCGTTGAGTAGACGATAGCTATCGCAACCATTTTCAATTCCACCATCACAAGCTTTTCCGAACAACTCTTTCGCAACTCCTTTGTCTCTTCGAATGTTGTCTCCATTTTTGTACATGTTTCCTAAACTGTAACAACTCAACATGTTTCCACCATCACATGCTCTAGAGTATAATTTTGTTGATTTTTGTTTGTTTCTTGTAACACCGTTACCTTTATAGTACATGTCTCCTAAAATATAACAAGCACCCATAAATCTTTTATCACAAGACTCCGTATAGAGTTTTATAGCTTTCCTTTTGTCTTGCTTTACACCATTTCCATTGCTATACATAGTTGCTAAATTACTACAACCTCTCATGTTTTTGCTGTTGCAAGCTTTTGCATACAATATTACTGCCTTTTGGTTATCTATTCGAATGCCCTCGCCTTTTTCGTATACAGATCCTAGATTATTACAACCATTCATAAATCCACCATCACATGCTTTTTCATATAATTTTACTGCTGTTTTTATGTTTTTGCGAACTCCAAAACCATTTTCATACATAATTCCTGAATTATTACATCCATCCATAATTCCGCCATTACAAGATTTTGTATATAATTTTACTGCTTTTTCTCTATCATTACGAACTCCAAAACCATTCTCGTACATAAAGCCCAAATTATTACAACCATCCATAAACCCACCGTTACATGCTTTTGAGTAGAGTGTTACTGCTTTTTTGCTATTTTTGCGAATACCGTATCCATTCTCATACATAACTCCAGAATAGTAACAACCGTCCATAACTCCGCCATCACAAGATTTTGAGTAGAGTGTTACTGCTTTTTTGCTATTTTTGCGAATACCATCTGCTTTGGCATACATAGCTCCTGAGCTATAACAACCAAGCACAACTCCACCAGCACATGATTTTGTGTATAGTGTTACTGCTTTTGATTTATTTTTACTAACACCGTCTCCTCTATAGTGCATGTTTCCTAAAATAAAACAACTTTTCATATCTTTGCCATTACATGCTTTTGTGTATAGTTTTACTGCTTTTTTGCTATTTCTAACAATACCATCTGCATTGTGATACATACTTCCTAAATTACTACAACCACTCATATACTTGCCATCGCATGCTTTTGTAAACAGTCTTGCTGCTACTTTGCTATCTTTTTTAACACCATATCCATGGCGATACATGTTTCCTGAAAGAAAACAACTCTCCATATTTCCACCATTGCAGGCTTTTGTATATAGTTTTATTGCTCTTTTGCTATCTTTGCTTATGCCATCGCCTCTTTCATACATAATTCCCAAATTATTACAACTATCCATAAACCCGCTACTGCATGCTTTTGAGTATAGTAATACTGCTTTTTGTTTGTTTTTACGGACACCATTTCCATATTCATACATAATTCCCAAACTATTACAACCATCTACGAACCCGCCATTACAAGCTTTTGCATATAGTTTTGATGCGTGTTTTTTATCTTTTTTAATACCGCGTCCAATTTCATACATAACACCAGAACTATAACATGCTCTCATATTTCCGCCACTACATGCTTTTGTGTATAAACTTATTGCTTTCTTATTGTTTTTTTGTACCCCATGTCCTTTCCTGTGCATAACACCAGAACTATAACATGCTCTCATGTCTCCGCCGTTACAAGCCTTTGTGTAGAATCTCACTGCTTTTTTGTTGTCTCTGGTAATACCATCTGCCGTGCGATACATCTCTCCAGAACTATAACATGCTCTCATATGCCCGCCATTACAGGCTTTTGTATATAATTTAATAGATTTTTGTTTGTTTTGACGAACACCATTTCCATCACGATACATGTCTGCTGCAAAGAAACAAGCTGACATAACTCCACCACCACATGCTTTTGAATATAAATGTGCTGCTTTTTGTTTATTTTTACGAACACCATACCCGTTGCTATACATATTTCCTGAGATAAAACAGCCTTTCATGTATCCGCCATCACAAGCTGTTGAGTATAATTCAATTGCTTTTTCTCTATTTTGACTAATGCCATTGCCTTCACGATAGATATCAGCTGCAAAAAAACAGCCTGCCATAATTTCGCCATCACATGCTTTAGAGTATAGTTTTACTGCTTTTTGTTTGTTTTTTCGAATACCGCTACCATTGTCGAACATAGCTCCTAAATTATAACAACTAGTCATGTTTCCACTATTACATGCTTTAGAGTATAGTTTTGCTGCTTCTTGACTATTTTTGCGAATACCGCTACCTCTCTCATACATAACTCCTAAATTATAACAACTAGTTATGTTTCCGCCATTACAAGCTTTTGCATATAATTTTACTGCTTTTTTGCTATCTTTTTTAATACCACTACCCTTTTGATGCATAACTCCTGAATTGTAACAACCTTTCATGTTGCCACCATTACATGCTTTTGAGTATAATCCTGCTGCTTTTTTACTATTTTTGCGTATACCATGTCCATTAAAATACATGTTTGCTAAGTTGTAACAACCAGACATGTACCCACCATTACAAGATTTTGAGTATAATTTTGCTGCTTTTTGTCTATCTTTAAGAACCCCGAATCCATTATTATACATGTTTGCTAAAAGAAAACAGCTAGTTATATTTTTGCCATTACAAGCTCTAGAGTATAATTTTGCTGCTTTTTGCCTATTTTGGCGAACACCATCTCCGTTACGGTACATGTTTGCTAAAAGAAAACAGCTAGTTGTATCACCGATATCGCATGCTTGTGTAAATAATTTTCCAGCTTTTTGCTTATCTCTGCCAATACCATCACCCTTGTAATACATGTCTGCTAAATTATAACAACCATTTGAAAATCCAGAATCACAAACTTTTGAAAATAGCCTTGATGCCTTTTCTCTGTTTTGATGAAGGCCATCTCCCTTACGATACATAACTCCCGACTCATTACAGCCGCCTATGACTCCACCATCACATGCTTTTACAAATAGTTTTCCAGCTTGTTTTTTATTTTGACGAATACCGTCTCCCTTGCTATATAAAAATGCTAAATTATAACAACCATTCATATCTCCGCCTTCACAAGCTGCTGAATATAATTTTATTGCTTTTTTACTATCTTTGCGAACACCATCTGCTTTGTCGTACATAAGGGCTAAACTATAACAGCCTCTTACATAGCCACCATCACATGCTTTTGTAAATAGTTTTATTGCTTTTTGTTTATTTTTGGGAACACCGTCTGCAACATCATACATGTTTCCTGCAAGAAAACATCCGTTCATGTCCATGCCATCACAGGATTTTAAAAATAATTCTAGTGCTTTTTGTTTACTTTGGCGAATACCGTCTCCATTATAATACATATTTCCTGAGATAAAACAGCCTCCCATGTCTCCACCATCACATGCTCTAGAATATAGCTTTATTGCTTTTTTTTTATTTTTACGAACACCATCTCCATCTTCGTACATTGCTCCTAGAAGAAAACAGCCATTCATATTTCCGTCATTACATGCTTTTGCAAATAATTTTACTGCTGTTTGCATGTTTCCTTCAATGTAAGCTTTATAAGCATCGTCTGAAATATCGGCAAATAAATTAATATTTAATAAAAGCAACATTACACATAATTTTTTTAACATATTTTCCCTTTGAAAATTATTTACTCAAAGTATAGCATATTTTTGCACCTTTAATGAATAATTTTTATTAATATCTTAAATATTAAGAACAATAAAGGCTTATCTTTTTTTGTTTTGAAATAATATAATGTAATTCAATCATGATTAGTAAAAATCTTATGAATATAATCTATATTAGAAAACAAATATAATCACAAACATGTAAATTAGTTCAAAAAATTAACTTTTTATCTTGCTTGTCCACTCTTCTAAAGTTTTTTCAAATCCTATTTTAGAGTTATTGTAAAAATTTAAATTTTTCTCAAGATACTCTTGTTCTACCCATCCACCAAAGTCATGTGGATATTTATAATTTTTTGGGCTTGGGCTTTTTAGTTGAGATGGAATTTTTAATGGCTTCTCTTTTTTGACATAACTCAATGCTTTATTTATAGCTTGATAACAACTATTTGATTTTGGGCTACATGTTAAATAGATTAGAGTTTGTGTTAGTATAATTCTTGATTCTGGAAAACCTATCTTGCTTACACTTTGTAGACAACTATTTGCTAAATTTAGTGCATTTGGATTAGAATTTCCTATATCTTCACTTGCTAAAATAACCAAACGACGAGCTATAAAATCGGCACTCTCTCCGCCATCAATTAAACGAGCGAGATAATATATGCCTGCATCAATATCGCTACCTCTTATACTTTTTATCATGGCACTTATAAGATTGTAATGAACTGCACTTGAGCTAACTCCATCTTTAAGTGCATTTGGTCTTAAAGCTTTTAAGGTGCTAAGGGTTACATGTGAATCAGTTTTTATTGCATACTCAAGAAGATTTAAAAGTGAACGACTATCTCCAGCTGAAGAACTAATGAGATACTCTCTTGCATCATTGTCTATTTTAAACTCTACAACTCTTTTAGATCTCTCTATAATACTTTGCAAATCTTTCTCATCTAAATGAAAAAATTCAAAAAGCATCGAACGAGAGCGTACTCCTTGAGAGAGTGTAAAGTATGGATTTTCTGTAGATGCTCCGACTATAATAGCTTCTTTATTTTCCATAGGAAGAAGTAGTACTTCTTGCTGGGTTCTACTAAGCCTATGAATTTCATCTATAAAAATAAAAGGTTTTGCTAAAGAGTTTTTATGTTTAACAAATATATTTCTAAAATTATCTACTTTTATACTGGTTGCATCAAGTTCATAAAAAGGGAGTTCTAACTCTTTGGATATAATTCTTGCAAGTGTTGTTTTGCCAACTCCAGCTGGACCAAAAAAGATACAATGCGGAATTGTGCCAGATTTTAAAAGTTTAAAAAAAGGACTATTTTTACTACATATGTGCTTTTGTCCAATCATCTCACTTATGTTAGTTGGTCGAAGTTTAAGAGCTAGATTATCGACCACTTTTTTACTTTTTTATGTAGTTAAGATAGTCTCTTAATGCTTTGTATTCTTGCGATTCAAGATACCTACTTTTTGAGGGTTTTAACATGCCTAAATTCACTATGCCATAACTAACACGTTTTAAATCAACTACATCAACATCAAAATACCCAAAAAAACGCCTAAGTTCTCTATTTTTTCCCTCATTGATGGTTACTTTTATTGTAGAAAAACTTACTCTGTTTTTAATAATACGATAATTTACAAAAGGAGCAAAATCCATAGAGTAAATAGTGCTACTGCTATGTCCGCCTCTTCTTGCATCTTCTGCATGAAATCCTTTGAGCATAGCTTCTTCCATTGAAGGCGTAATTTCTCCATTTAATTTTATGTAATAAACTCTCTCCAAATCACCATGCATTAATGCACTTACAACTTTAGGGGAATCGCATAACATTAATAAACCTTCGCTACTATAATCAAGTCTTCCGACACTCAAATAGTTGGCATATTTACTAGGTAAACTATCGTAAATAGTCTTTCTTCCTCTATCGTCTTTTTTGCTAACTAACTCACCTTTTGGTTTGTTATAAACTATAACTGTATAACCATCTTTTTCATAAAGGTTTTTACCATTTACATTTACTTTGTCATCAAAATTTACTTTAGTAGATAAGTCTACTGTAACTTTGCCGCCTACTTTTACCAAACCTTTTTTTATAATATCGTCTGCTTCTCTTCTTGAGTAGTGAGTGTTATGAGAAATTATTTTATTTAATCTAATTTTTTCCACTATTTTATACCTGCTTCTACAAGTGCATGTATGTGTAAAACACCATCAATATAGCCTTTTTTATCTGTTACAACTAAAAGTTGTATTTTATATTGTTCTACAATCTTCAATGCATCACTAGCTAACAAATTTTGATTATTTAATACTTTTGGATTCAAACAAGCATATTTTAAAACTCTGTCTTCCAATGAGAAGTCATTTTTTAAAAGAGCCCTTCTTAAATCGCCATCACTAAGAAGTCCAGCTAATTTTTTATCTTTGTTAGTGATAAGAACATTGCCTAATCTGCCCTCACTCATAATCACTATTGCATCTTTTAGTTTTGTATCTTCACTAACAATTGGTATATTATTTACTCTCATCAAATCACTAACTTTTATAAAAAGCTGTTTACCTAAACTTCCACCTGGATGAAAAGATGCAAAATCAGATTTTTTAAACTTTCTTTTTTTCATTAAACATACAGCCAATGCATCACCAACACCAAGTGTTAGTGTAGTAGAAGAGGTTGGAGCAGTATCAAGCGGACATGCTTCTTTATCTATTTTTATAGATAAAAAAACATCGCTATACTTTCCTAGTGAGCTATTTTTGTCTTTTGCCATACCAATAAGTGGTATATTAAATCTCTTTATATGAGGAAGAATTTTAATAAGCTCTTCACTCTCACCACTATAACTAATAGCTAAAACTCCATCATCATGCCCTATCATGCCCAAATCTCCATGCATGGCTTCTGTTGGATGTAAAAAGAAACTGCTTGTTCCAGTACTAGCTAATGTTGCAGCAATTTTTGCTCCAACTAATCCACTTTTACCAACACCTGTAACAATAAGTTTGCCTTTTATTTTCATAATAATATCGATAGCACTCTCTATTTCGCTACCTAGATTGTTCGCATACTTAAGTAACTCTTTAGCCTCAATTTCTAAAACTTCTTTTGCTATTTTTATAAAATCCATCAAACACCTTTACATTACAAATATTGTAGGGACAATAGTCGGATATTTTTTCATCTTTCTAAATATATGTTTTCTTACTACTTGTCTTAACTCATTTTCAAAAGCTCTTGAATTTTGAATTAACTCTTTTTTTGAATTTACTACAAACTGGTCTATTACACCTTCCATGTCTTTACTAAATGCATGGTCTTTGCTATCTGGCACCAAACCATAACTAGCTACTTTTGGTTTACTTATTAATTTGTGTTCGCTTTTATCTATCTGTGCTACTATCATAACAAGTCCAGAATCTGCCATTTTTTGTCTATCAATTACTACATCACTAGAAATTTGTTGGTTTATCATATTATCAATAAAAACTTTTCCTACTTTTACAGTTTTAACTTTTTTCACATACTTTTGACATATTTCTATCTGATCGCCATCTCCCATAAGAAGTGTATTTTGAGCATTAATACCACAAGTTATAGCAGTCTCTCTATGTTTAACTATATGATTGTATTCACCATGAACTGGTAAAAAGAACTTCGGTTTTGTAAGTCTTATTATTAATTTTTGCTCTTCTTGTGCTGCATGTCCACTTACATGTATTTCGCTAAAATCTTGATAAGCTACGCTTGCACCACTTTTTAGTAAAAAATTAAGAACTCTTGATACGCTTGCCTCGTTTCCAGGGATTGCCTTAGCTGATATAATTATCTGATCACTAGCTTTTATCTTTATGTGTCTATGTTCATCTATTGCCATTCTATAGAGTGCACTCATGGTTTCGCCTTGACTTCCTGTAGTAACTATCAACACATCTTTATCGCTATATTTATTCACTTCATGGGGATCAATAAATATACTTTTATCAAATTTAATATAACCTAAATCCATAGCTATAAAAAGATTTCTCTCCATAGAACGACCTATTACACAAACTTTTCTGCCATGTTTTGAGCCGTGATCTATAGCTTGGTATACTCTATGAATATTTGATGAAAATGTAGACATAATAACTCTACCTTTTGCTTTAGAAAAAATAGCATCAAAAGTTTTTCCAACTGTACTCTCACTTCTTGTTATTCCACTCTTGTAAGAGTTTGTGCTATCACTCAAAAGTGCTAAAACACCTTTTTCGCCATAATAAGCAAACCGATTTAAATCAGTTACATAACCATCTATTGGTGTATGGTCTATCTTAAAATCGCCAGTATGAATTATAGTTCCTGCTTGGGTTGTGATAGCTAACGAAGAAGCATCTATAATAGAGTGCGTTATGTGTATCCACTCTACACTAAAATCGCCTATGTTTATAATTTTTCTTTTTTCTACTGGACGGAACATCTTCTTTTGTGCTTTTAATCCATGTTCATCAAATTTATTTGAAATCATACCAAGTGGTAATGGAGTTGCATAAATAGGAAATTGCATCTCTTTAAAAAGATACGGTAATGCACCTATATGATCTTCATGAGCATGAGTAATAACAATACCTTTTATCTTTTTCTTTATAGTTCTCAAATATGTAAAATCTGGTATAAGTATATCTACACCATGCATGTCTTCACTAGGAAAACTCATACCAACATCTAATATAATTGCGCTAGTATCTGTTTCAAATACACAAATATTTCCTCCAATTTCACCAAGCCCTCCCAAAGGAGTTATGCGTATTTTATTATCTGTTTTTTGATTAATTTGATTAAATTTTTCAAGTCTATTTTTATGCATTTTCTCATTTGCTTCAATGGTTCTACGCATGTCATTTTGCCACTTCTCGTTTCCCTCTAAAGAGCTAGGTCTATTTTTTGCACTTTGAAATTTTCTATTGCTCCTTTTTTGTTGTGGCTTTTTACTCTTAATATTACCATCTTTATCTTTGGGTGGTGCTACTTTTTTATTTCCATTGTTATCTTCTTGTCTTTGGTTGTTTTGAGGCATTTGCCTCTCTTTCTTCTCTTCCATGTCTCTTTTATCCTTAATTTGTTAAATAGTAAATGATGAGAATCAACGCTAAGCTCATGAGGTCGAATAGTAAGTGGAAGATTATATTTGTCTAGAAGTTGATGAATATACTCTTTATCAACCCACTGTGAAATATTTTTCAGCCATGTTTTTCTAGGAGCTTTAAATGAATTTCTTAGATACTTTTCAAACATATCTAACTCTTTATTCGTTTCAAAAACTCCAGAAAATTTACCCTTAATAAACTCTTTCTCTTTTTTAATCATAAGAACAGATGAGGTTACTTTTGGTTGTGGTTCAAAAGATTCAGGTTTAACATCAAATAGTATGCTAACTTTACCAATAGTTTGTGCCAATACTGCTAAAGATGTAAACTCTTTTGTCTTGCAAGAAGCTGCAAATTTTATAGCAACCTCTTTTTGAATCATCACAATCAAACTCTTGCAAAGTGGGTCTTTCAAAGCTTCAAGTATAATAGTCGTTGCAATATAATATGGTAAATTTGCTACCAAATCATATAGTTCATCGCTTAAACTACCATTTTGAAACTTCTCTAGTACATCACCCTCAACTATAGAAAATCTTTCCTCATTTATCTCTTTAGAAAATTTATCCTTGAGAAAGGTAATCAAATTCTTGTCTACCTCATAAGCTAATACAGGTTTAACCTCTAGTAACCTTTGCGTCAAATCACCTAAACCAGGTCCGATTTCAATAAGCTTGTTACTGTTCACGGGCATCGATTGGATGATTTTATGTAAAACGGAGGTATCTTTTAAAAAGTTTTGTCCAAATCTTTTTTTTGCTTTTAACATAATTTAATGCACCTCTATATACAATTGATTAATTTAGCAAAATTTTGCTTATAGTAAGCATAATATTTAAAAAACACTACTTCAATAATCGCTTTATAAATAATATTAGTGTAAAATAGAAGAAAATTACAAGGTAGCTACATGTATAAATCAAAAGGAAACTCTCTTTTAAAGCCACAATTGACTAATTTTGCAAAAAGAGTTATTCCTTGCTTGGATGTAAAAGATGGTAGAGTTGTAAAAGGGGTAAATTTTATTGGGCTTAAAGATGCTGGCGACCCTGTTGAAGTGGCCAAACGCTACAATGAAGAGGGTGCAGATGAGATTACATTTCTCGATATTGCAGCAACTCATGAAAATAGAGATACCATGATCAACATGGTTGAAAAAGTTGCAAAAGAGATTTTTATACCGCTCACTGTTGGAGGAGGCATAAGAACTTTAGAAGACATATACAGACTTCTAAAAGTTGGTTGCGACAAGATAAGCATAAACTCACATGCTATAAAAAACCCAAATTTTATAAATGAATCTTCAAAACATTTTGGATCACAATGTATTGTTGTGGCTATAGACTCTAAAAAAACTAATGATAGCTGGAATGTCTATATAGATGGTGGGAGAGTAGATACTGGTATAGATGTACTAGAATGGTCAAAAGAGGTACAAAAAAGAGGAGCAGGAGAGATACTTTTAACTTCTATGGATTGTGATGGTGTAAAAACTGGATACGATATTGTTCTGACTTCTAAAATGAGCAGTATTCTTGATATACCTGTTATAGCAAGTGGAGGAGCTGGAACAATGGAGCATATTAAAGAGGCATTTGAAAATGGAGCAGATGCTGCTTTGGCTGCTTCAATATTTCATTTTAAAGAGGTAAATATTATGGATTTGAAAAATTACTTAAAGAGTGAAGGGATACCAGTTAGATTATGATAGTTTGTGCAGGAAGAGATGAAATTTTTGATTTTGCTTATCCAATTGGAGTAGGGCTTATTGAGAGTACTATGAATTTAACTAGACTTGCTTTGTTTGATAAGCCCGATTTTTTACTTTTTATTGGCAGTGCTGGTAGCTATGGAAAGCATAAAATATTTGATATTATAAGTTCAAAAACAGCGTCTAATATAGAATTATGTTTCTTAAATAACAAGTGCTATACGCCTTTGGAAAACATAATTTCAGCAGAAACAGATAAAGATGTTCCACGTGAAACATTAAACATTGTAAACTCTAGTAACTACATTACAACTGATAGTGTTAGTTCAAAAGAATTTCTAACACTTGGTTTAGGGTTAGAAAATATGGAGTTCTATGCACTACTTAGCGTAGCTAAAGAGTATAACATACCTGTTGCTGGTATTTTTATTGTTACTAACTACTGTAACACTAACGCACATAAAGATTTTTTACACAATCATAAAAAAGCAAAACAGTTACTAACAGATTATATTAGGAGTTATCGTGGAAAGAAGTAGTATATTAAGTTACACAAAAGAAGAGTTATCTAAAAAAATAGAACCGGCATTTAGAGTAAAACAGATTTATAACTGGATATATTGTCAATATGCTAACTCTTATGATGAGATGAAAAACTTACCAAAAATTATAAGAACAGATCTAGAAAACAACTATGTACTAAACCCTTTAAAACTTCTAAAAAAAGAGTCCAGTAGCGATGGAAGTATAAAGTATCTTTTCATTTTAAATGATGGATACACTATTGAAACAGTCCTACTTCCTATGAAAAAAGAGTTAATAAAAAATGGCGAAATAATAAGACATACAAGATACACTGTTTGCATCTCTTCACAAGTAGGGTGTAAAATAGGTTGTAGTTTTTGCTTAACAGCAAAAGAGGGTTTTAAAAGAAATTTAACAACTGGTGAGATAATAGCTCAAGTGCTTGAGATTAAAAAAGATAACTCTATTGCAAAAAATAGAAGAGTTAATATAGTCTTTATGGGTATGGGTGAACCGCTAGACAACTTGGAAAGTGTAGTAAAGGCAGTAAAGATATTTAGCGACCCTGATGGGCTTGGGATTAGCACTAGACGACAAACTATATCAACAAGTGGATTAAGTAAGCAGATAGAAAAATTGGGCAAGATGGAACTAGGGGTTCTTTTAGCTATCTCTCTACATGCAGTAGATGATGAACTTAGAGAAAAATTAATGCCAATAAATAAGGCATACAATATAAAATCAATTATAAATGCAGTTAAAGCATTTCCAATTGATGCAAGAAAAAGAGTTATGTTTGAATATTTAGTTATGAAAAACATAAATGATGATATAAAAAATGCAAAAAAATTGGTTAAACTTTTGCATGGCATAAAAGTAAAAGTTAATCTAATTTACTTTAATCCATATAATGGCAGTAAATTTAAAAGACCATCATGCGACTCTGTTATAGCATTTCAAAAGTATCTACTCGACCATGGAGTGCTTTGTACTATAAGAGAATCCAAGGGCTTAGATATAAGTGCAGCATGTGGACAATTAAAAGAAAAAACTAAAAAGGAGTTAGAAAATGACAATTCTTGATTGGTCTCAAGTAGCATTTTTAGCAGTAGTTGTTTTAATAGGAATAGGTGGAATGATAAAAGTTCTATTCATAGATAAAGATTAAAAACTCTACATGTTAGTGAAAATATACTTTATCTAGCTACCCATTTTTTTTGTGTAAGCAATTTATTGTCTTTGAATATTTGCCCAAGAAATTTATCGCCACTGTTGACTACTCCGACCCCTTTAGGAGTACCACTCATAATTATATCGCCGTCTTCTAAAGTAAAATACCTCTTTACTTCTTTCAATATATCTTCTGGTTTATATAACATGTTAGTAACAGAACCATCTTGTATAAGTTTATCATTAATAAAAAGTTTTACATGTAGAGAGTTTATGTCTCCATTAAACTTAACAAAATCACTAAATACGCAAGCACCGTCAAATGCTTTAGCTCTCTCCCAAGGTAAGCCTTTCTCTTTTAATCTATTTTGAGTCTCTCTTTTTGTTAAATCAAGCCCAAAGGCAACACCTTTAATATCTCCATCAAAAACTATAAAAGATATCTCTCCCTCATAGTGAATTTTTTCATCTCTACATGTCATAAGCTTTGAATTTATAGATGAATTTGGCTTCATAAATATAACCATTGAAGATGGTATTTCATTAGTTAGCTCTTTTATATGCTCTATATAATTTCTTCCTATGCAAACTATTTTGCTTGGCACTATCTCGATAAAGTTAAAATTTACAATTTTCATAAAACTCTTTTTTTATATTTATTTTAGATCTAATATCATATTTAATATTGTTATACTCAAAACAGATCCTATTAGAGTGAAGAAGAAGTCTTTTAGACCTAGTTAATTCTGCACCTCTTTTAAAACTCATATTGCCGTCTAAATACTCTTCTGCCAAATTTTCATCTAAGCCATAGAGAGTATCTCCAATTATAAAATGTTCCACGTGAAACAAGTGCGCTCTTATTTGGTGTTGTCTTCCTGTTTTTGGTATTACTTTTACTAAAGTTACACCATTCATTCTATCATACTCTATTGGTTCAACTCTTGAATAGGACTCTTTTCCATCTTTATGAATATGCATTTTAATTCTTATTTTTGAGCTTGCTAAATTATGGAGCAACTTCTCATCTATATTCAATATCTCTTTTACTTCGCCATCAACTAAAGCAATATACTCTTTATATACTTTTCTCTCTTCAAAAAGCTGTTTTAACTCTACTTCACTTCTTTTGTTTTTACTAATTACTATCAAACCGCTTGTGCCTTTATCGATCCTATGAACCGCATTTGCATCTCTTCCAAAAAGGTACTTAATATCATCATTGAGTGTCTGCACCGTCTCAAGCTTTCTTGGATGAACCAAAATACCGCTTGGTTTTTCAAAAACTGCAAAATCTTCTGTTTGAAAAATTGGATTAAGCCCTATTGGATTTGGTTTGAAAACTATAACTTCTATCTCTCCTTGAATTTTTTTTGCTTTATGTTGATGCAATACTCCATTTAAAAATACTCTTTTTCTATCTACTATTTTTTGTGCTTCATGAATCGATATATCTAACTCATCTATTAAAATTTTAAATGTTTTTTTTAAATGTTTTTGAAAAAATCTTTTAGTGATATATGCCAAATTAACCTCTTTATAACCAACCATTTGTTAAAATCTAAACCTTCACATGTAGTGAAGTATTTTAACATAAAATAGACACATTAAAAAGGTAACAGTAAATGGTTAAACGATACTCTAAAAAAAAGATGAGTAAACACTGGACACAAAAAGCTAGATACAAAGCATGGCTAGATGTTGAAAAAGCGGTAGTTAAAGCATGGAATAAAATTGGATTAATTCCAGATGAAGATTGTAAAAAGATTTTAGAAAATGCTAAATTTTCTGTAAAAGATATAGAAAAAATAGAAAAAGTAACAAAACATGATTTAATTGCATTTACTTCATCTGTTTCTAAAAATTTAGGAGAAGAGTCAAGATGGTTTCACTACGGCATGACAAGCTCCGATGCTATTGATACTGGTGTAGCAATTCAAATAAAACATTCACTTAAAATTATTAAAAATGATATGAAACAACTTATGAAATCTATCAAAAAAAGAGCAATAGAGCATAAAATGACTCTTATGGTTGGAAGAAGTCATGGTATTCATGGTGAGCCAATAACATTTGGTTTAACTTTAGCGATTTGGTATGATGAGATGAATAGACATCTAAAAAACTTAAAAGAGACTATGAAAGTCATAGGTGTTGGGCAAATAAGTGGGGCTATGGGTAATTTTGCTCACTCGCCTTTAGAACTTGAAGAGTATGCCATGAAAGAGTTAGGGCTAAAACCTGCTCCTATTTCAAATCAAATTATACAAAGAGATAGATATGCAAGACTAGCAACTACATTAGCTCTGCTAGCATCGACTATAGAAAAATTTGCTGTTCAAATTAGACATCTTCAACGCACAGAGGTTTATGAGTGTGAAGAGTATTTTGCTAAAGGACAAAAGGGAAGTTCTGCTATGCCTCACAAAAGAAACCCTATACTAACAGAAAACATAACTGGACTTGCAAGAGTAATAAGAGCTTACACAACGCCTGCTATGGAAAATGTAGCTTTATGGCACGAAAGAGATATAAGCCACAGTTCTACTGAAAGATTTTGGTTACCAGATGTATTTATAACAACAAATTTTATGTTAAATAGAATGAATAGTGTTATAAAAAACTTAACAGTAATGCCAAAAAACATGATGAAAAATCTTAACCTAACTGGTGGATTAGTATTTTCTCAAAGAGTTCTTTTAGAGTTACCGTTACAAGGAGTAGGCAGAGAAGATGCTTATAAAATTGTTCAAAGAAATGCTATGAAAGTTTGGGAAGAGATTCAACAAGGAAAACCAACTATAAATGAAAAAGGTGAAAGTCTATATCTTAACCATCTGTTAAATGATAAAAAATTAAGAGAAAAATTAAGCGAACAGAAAATAAGAGAGTGTTTTAATTACAATTTCTACACTAAAAATATAGATAAAATTTTCGCTAGAGTATTTATATAATTTATTAGGAATAAACAAAATGATAACTGTAAAAAAACGCAACGGAAGAACAGAAACTTTAGATATTTTAAAAATACAAAAAAATACTAGTAGAGCAGTAGAGGGTTTAAATAATGTAAGCCAAAGTGAATTAGAAGTAGATGCAAAGATTCAATTTAGAGATATGATTACAACTAAAGAGATTCAAATGACACTTATAAAAACAGCTGTTGAAAAAATAGATGTCGATAGACCAAATTGGACTTTTGTTGCATCTCGCCTTTTTCTTTACGATTTATACCATAGAGTGAATCAATTTAGTGGGTATTGTAAACTTAGTGAGTATTTTAAAAAAGGAGAGTCAGAGGGTCGCTTAGTTCTTGGGCTAAAAGAGAAGTATGACTTATGCGATTTAGATAGCTACATAGAACCAGAACGAGATTTACAATTTAACTACTTAGGAATGAAAACACTATACGATAGATACCTCATAAAAAATCATAAAGGCGAACCGATTGAGTTACCACAACACATGTTTATGGCAATTGCTATGTTCTTGGCACAAAATGAATTAGATTGTCAAAATTGGGCTAAGAAATTTTATGATCTCATAAGTAAGTTTGAAGTTATGTTAGCAACTCCAACACTATCAAACGCAAGAACACATAGACACCAATTGAGTTCATGCTATATTGGAAGTGCTCCTGATAACATAGAAGGCATCTTTGATAGCTATAAAGAGATGAGTTTACTAAGTAAGTTTGGTGGAGGAATTGGCTGGGATTGGAATTTAGTCCGCTCAATGGGTGGAAGTATAGATGGTCATAAAAATGCTGCTGGTGGCATTATCCCCTTCTTAAAGATAGCAAATGACATAGCTATTGCAGTTGATCAACTAGGAACAAGAAAAGGTGCAATAGCGGTCTATATTGAGCCTTGGCATATGGATATAGCAGACTTTTTAGATCTAAAAAAGAACTCTGGAGAAGAGAGAAGAAGAGCCCATGATCTTTTTCCTGCAATATGGCTAAATGACCTCTTTATGCAAAGAGTTAGTCAAGATGAAATTTGGACTCTATTTGATCCACATGAAGTTAAAGACCTCTCAACTCTACATGGTGAAGAGTTTGAAAAACGCTATAAAATATATGAAAATGATACAACTATAGCAAAAGAGAGAATACATGCAAAAGAACTCTGGAAAAAAATGCTTACAGAGTTATTTGAAACAGGAAATCCATTTTTATGTTTTAAAGATACTGCAAACAGAACAAATCCAAATGACCATACAGGTTTTATAAGAAGTTCAAATCTATGTACTGAAATTTTTCAAAATATTGAACCAAACCACTACAAAATAAAAATAGTTTTTCAAGATGGCACAATTGAGAGTTTTGAAGAGGATGATTTAATTAAAACAAACAATGGTATTGAAAAAAAAGCAAAAAAAATTACTTCACTTGATACTATTAATAATAAAAAAATTTATATAGTTGAAAAAGAGGCAATAGAAGGAAAAACAGCAGTTTGTAATCTAGCAAGCATAAACCTTTCAAAAATTAATACAAAAGAGGATATAAAAAGAGTTGTACCAATAGCAGTGAGAATGCTTGATAATGTAATTGAGCTTAATTTCTATCCACATGCAAAAGTTAAAGATACAAATCTAAAATCACGAGCAATTGGGTTAGGCATAATGGGTGAAGCACAAATGTTAGCAGAAAATGAAATTAAATGGGGAAGTTATGAACATTTTGTTAAAATTGACAATATTATGGAATCTATCAGTTATAACACTATTGAGTCTTCTGCAAATTTAGCTATAGAAAAAGAGAAGTATCCAGAGTTTGATGGATCAAAATGGAGCAAGGGAATTTTTCCAATAGATACAGCAAATGAAGAGGCGAAAAAAATAGTTGACCGTGGTGGACTATTTGGTTGCAGTTATGATTGGGAAGAGTTAAAAAAGAAAGTTAAAAAAACAGGCATGAGAAATGGTTATTTAATGGCAATAGCTCCCACAAGCTCTATATCTATTTTAGTTGGAACAACTCAAGCGATAGAACCTATATATAAAAGAAAATGGTTTGAAGAAAATCTCTCGGGCATGATTCCAGTAGTAGCTCCTAAGCTAAATCTGAAAACATGGCAATACTACACTTCTGCATATGAGATAGACCAAAAACTACTTATAAAAGCTGCTGCAATTAGGCAAAAATGGATAGACCAAGGGCAGAGTCTTAATATATTTGTATCACCTGACAAAGTAAGTGGAAAAATATTAAATGATATATACATGTTAGGGTGGAAACTTGGAGTTAAATCAACTTACTATCTTAGAAGTCAGTCACCAAAAAATAAACTAGATATAGCAGACCGAACTATGGAGTGCGATAGTTGTCAATAAATAAAGGTAAGTCATGACTTATAAATCTCTTAGAGTTGAAGAAATTGATGGAAAGTTTACACAAAATATAAAAGAACTCTCTCTTAAAGAATTAGATATTGAAGATGTTTTAGTACATGTAAAATATAGTGCCTTAAACTACAAAGATGCTCTTAGTGCTAGTGGAAACAGAGGAGTTACAAGAGACTTTCCTCATACTCCCGGTATTGATGCTAGTGGCATTGTAAAGCGAAGTAGTAGCAATAAATTTAGAGTTGGTGATAAAGTAATTGTTACTAGTTTTGATTTAGGAATGAATACAAACGGCGCTTTTAGTCAATATATATCTGTACCAGAAAGCTGGATAATTCCTTTACCAAAAACCCTTACACTAAAAGAGGCAATTTGCATTGGAACTGCAGGGCTTACTTCTGCAATAGCAACATTTAAACTCATAGCTAATGGACAAAAAACGGGCAATAATATGCTTGTTACTGGTTCAACTGGAGCAGTTGGTAGCTTTAGTGTTAAACTACTCTCTCATCTTGGTTTTAGAGTAACCGCTCTTACTAGCAAAATAGATAAAAAAGAGTTTTTAACTTCTATAGGAGCAGATGAAGTTATTTTAAAAGATAATTTTGAAACTCATGCAAAGAGACCTCTTTTAAAACCAAAATATGACGGTGCAATTGATGTTATTGGTGGCAAACTTTTAGAAAATATCTTAAAACAGATAAATTCCGAAGGAAGTGTTGCTACTTGCGGACTAGTAGAATCGCCACAAATCAATACATCAGTTTTTCCTTTTATTCTTAGAGGAGTAAATCTTTTAGGAGTTGATTCAGCAAAAATTAATTTAAAATTTAGAAATACACTTTGGAACATGTTGTCAAATGAGTGGAGAGTAGAGACAAGCCAGATGATCCATGAACACAATCTCGAAGATCTTCCAAGTCTTATAGATGAGATGCTTGCAGGTAAAAATATTGGGAAAGCCATTATAAAAATAGATTAATGAATGTTATTCGTAACTTATTAGTTTAATATTTAACTTCATCGTTTATTAGAAAAATGGAGGTTGAGAGGGGATTCGAACCCCTGGTAGAATTAACTACATAACCTTTCCAAGGTTACACCATCGACCACTCGGACACTCAACCATGTTTAAAAGAAAAAATAAGTATACAAAAAATAAACTGTATCTTTATTAAAATAAAACAATCTATGACCAACATGTGGCAACACTAAAAATATATATTTTTGTTTAAAAGTAGATGAAAAATATTGATTTTTAAAAACATACAACTACATGTTTCTCGGTATCCCCTTGTTGGCTAATTCAACATTTGTTAATTAGAACTTTGTATAATTTCCTTTACATGTTAGTTTGTGCTGGAGATCTTAATGCAACACAAAAATAGGAGAGATTCTATGCAAATAGATAGTGAAAAAATTAATAATATCAAAATAG
Organism: Sulfurospirillum sp.; assembly: GCA_016735235.1. Taxonomy (GTDB): domain Bacteria; phylum Campylobacterota; class Campylobacteria; order Campylobacterales; family Sulfurospirillaceae; genus Sulfurospirillum_A. The sequence goes on from JAERRW010000049.1 coordinate 21,605, forward strand.
ATAAATTGAGTATATTTATACCAAATAAAAAATTTTTTGTAGCGATGGCAAAGAAAGATAGGGTTGATTTTATATATAATACTTCTGCACTAGAGGGTAATATTATGACTTATCCAGATGTTGCTACGCTTTTAGATGGTGTAACGGTTGGAGGTCATAAGCTTAGTGATGAACAACAGATACTCAATCAAAATAGAAGTTTAAATCTTCTTTTTAGTATGATAGAAAATAAGAGTTTTGAACTAAACAAAAAGAGACTTTTGAAACTCCATAAAAAAGTGGGATTTGAAGAGGCATTGAGTTGGGGAGAGTTTAGAAGTGGTGGTGTGCATATAGGTGGTACAGAGTTTTTGCCACCAAAAGCAGATCACTTAGATAGCCATTTCAATAATGGAATAAATGAGATAAAGAAAATTTCAAATCCTATTGTACAGGCTATCACATATTTTTTATTTGGTGCAAAGTCTAAGTTTTTTTATGATGGAAACAAGAGAGTATCAAGACTTATGATGAATGGTATTTTACTTCTCTATGGTTATCCTATTTTAAATATCAAAGTCAAAGACAAACTAGAGTTAAATAAAATGATGATTGACTTTTACGATAATGATAATATTCAAAAAAGTATAAAATATTTGTGTGATTACTATCTGAAACAAAACAGAGTTTTTAAAGTAAAAGGTATTAAGATTAATGAAAAAAAATGAAAATGTTTTGATAAATTTGTTTTAATGAAACCGTCAGTTAGTTTTATGATGACTTTATTAGCATTTGTTTTATTTTAGTGTTTAAAAAAAGTAGTGGCCGGGAGAGGGAGATTCGAACTCCCGGAGGTATTACCCTCGCTGGTTTTCAAGACCAGTGCATTCAACCGCTCTGCCATCTCCCGATTAAATTGCAATATATATGGAGGCGACACCCGGATTTGAACCGGGGATCAGAGCTTTGCAGGCTCCTGCCTTACCACTTGGCCATGTCGCCAAAACAGTATTTATAGTAGTGGTGCCCGGGGCCGGACTTGAACCGGCACACTCAAAACGAGCGAGGGATTTTAAGTCCCTTGCGTCTACCAATTCCGCCACCCGGGCTTTAAATAAATACTATATCTGTTTTAATATTATGGAGCGGGAAACGAGGTTCGAACTCGCGACCCCGACCTTGGCAAGGTCGTGCTCTACCACTGAGCTATTCCCGCTAACAAAATTGAGACAAAATTATATCATTTATTTTCTTAAATACAATACAGATATGAGAAAAATATAATTTTCGTTATAATAAAAGAAAATTGAAAGGACATGTATGCGTAGCGACCAAGTAAAAAAGGGATACAATAGAGCCCCTCACAGAAGTCTATTTAGAGCAACAGGCATAAAAAATGAAGATTTTGATAAACCGTTTATTGGTGTAGCAAATTCATATATAGATATTATACCCGGTCATTTTTTCTTGCAACAATATGGTGCAATTATTAAAGATGAGATAAAAAAAAGTGGTTGTGTACCATTTGAGTTTAATACTATTGGTGTTGATGATGGAATTGCTATGGGTCATGATGGTATGCTTTATTCTCTTCCTAGTCGTGAACTTATAGCAAACTCTATAGAGACTGTTATGAATGCACATAAGCTTGATGCTATGATTTGTATGCCGAACTGCGACAAAATAGTTCCCGGTATGATTATGGGAGCATTACGCGTAAATGTCCCCACTGTTTTTGTTAGTGGTGGTCCTATGAAAAAAGGTTATACAAAAGATGGTGATCCAATAGATTTAGCAACAGCATTTGAAGCGGTGGGTAAATTTGAAAATGGAGACATAACTAAAGAGGAGCTTACTGATATAGAGTGCAATGCATGTCCGAGTGGTGGGAGTTGTTCGGGTATGTTTACTGCAAATAGCATGAATACTCTTATGGAAGCTATGGGAATTGCACTCTCAGGTAATGGGACTATTTTAGCCTTAACTTTAGAGAGGGAAGTACTCATAAGAGATGCAGCAAGAAGAGTTTGCGAGATAGCACTTGATAAAAGATATAACTTTAAAAATATATTAAATGAGAAAGCAATTAGAAATGCATTTGCAATTGACATGGCAATGGGCGGAAGCTCAAACACTGTTCTTCACATGTTGGCAATTTCTAAAGAGGCAGGAGTCAATTTTAACATAGCAGATATTAATGAAATAAGTAAAAAAGTATCTCATATAGCAAAAATTTCTCCATCACTCTCAACAGTCCACATGGAAGATATAAATAGAGCTGGTGGAGTTAATGCAGTCATGAAAGAGATAGCAAAATGCGATAATGATTCTATGTATCTTGACAATTTAACAGTTACAGGGCAAACAATAGGCGAGCGTATAGAACATTGTAAAATTAAAGATACAGACATAATTCATACACTAGATAACTCTTACTCAAAAGTAGGAGGATTAGCAATACTTTTTGGCAATTTGGCAAAAGCTGGTTGTGTTATAAAAACCGCAGGCATTATTGGAGAAAGAAGTTTTACAGGCAAAGCAGTATGTTTTAATTCACAAGATGAGGCAATTTTAGGAATTACAAACAATAGAGTAAAAGCTGGCGATGTTGTAGTTATTCGCTATGAAGGACCAAAGGGGGGTCCGGGAATGCAAGAGATGCTAGCCCCTACAAGTCTTATTATGGGAAAAGGTCTTGGTAAAAGTGTAGCTCTTATTACAGATGGTAGATTTAGTGGAGCGACTCGTGGGCTTAGCATTGGTCATATAAGTCCAGAAGCAGCCGAAGGAGGCATGATAGGACTTCTTGAAGATGGCGATAAAATATCTATTGATGTTGATGCTTATACTATAAAAGTGGAACTTAGCGAAGATGAAATTAGTTTAAGAAGAGCTAATTTTAAACCAATTGTAAAACATGTTAGCGGAAGTTGGCTAAAACAGTATAGATTGCTTGTAACTAATGCAAGTAGCGGTGCGGTACTAAAGACGGAATTTTAAACATAAGAGGCATTATGAGTATAGAAGAAATTTTAGAAAAAAAATTTGGTTTTAATAGTTTTAGACCACTACAGCGTAAAAGTATAGAGGCTATTACTTCTAAGCAAGATTTGCTTACTATACTCCCAACTGGTGGAGGGAAGTCTCTATGTTATCAACTTCCAGCACTCTACTTCAAGAATCAACTAACCGTTGTAATTTCTCCTTTAATAGCACTTATTAATGATCAAGTTATGGCACTCAAAGAGAATGGAATTAAAGCAGACAAATTAACAAGTGAGTTAAATAAGAAAGAGATAAGTAGAGTTTATGAAGAGTTACACAACAAAGAACTTTCACTTCTTTATGTCTCTCCAGAGCGTGCCAACATGTATAGTTTTAAATTACTTTTACAACAGCTTGATATAAGTTTTATAGTCATAGATGAGGCACATTGTGTAAGTGAATGGGGACATGAATTTCGTCCTGATTATCGTAAACTACATTTTCTAAAAGAGGAGTTTTCTCACATTCCTGTTGTGGCATTTACAGCAACTGCTACTTCAAAAGTTGCAGATGATATTGTAAACTCTTTAAGATTAAATAATCCAGTAAGATTAAAGGGGAGTTTTTTTAGAGATAACCTAATTTTAAATGTAAAAAAGAGAGTAAATAATGGCAGAGTGGAACTTATCAATTTTTTAAAAAACTACAAAGAAGAGAGTGGAATAATCTACACTTTTACAAGAAAAGAGACTCAAGAGATAGCAAATTTTTTAAACAGTAAAGGTTTTGACGCTTTAGCTTACCATGCAGGGCTAAAGAGTGAGTTACGAAGAGAGACACAAGATAAATTCATAAAAGATAAAACAAAAATTATTGTGGCAACTATAGCTTTTGGAATGGGAATCGATAAAAGCAATGTTCGTTTTGTTGTTCACATGGATTTACCTAAAAGCATGGAGAGTTACTATCAAGAGATAGGTCGAGCTGGTCGTGATGGGCTTAAAAGTGAGTGTCTATTGCTTTACTCTATAAATGATGTTGTTAAAAAGAGTGAGTTGATGAATACTATTGAAGATAAACAATATAAAAATTTTGCTAAAAATAAAATAGAAGAGCTTTATGCTTATGCAAATTCAAGAGAGTGTAGACATAAAACAGTTACTGAATACTTTGAAGAGAGTTTAAATCAGTGTGAAAACCTATGTGATAATTGTCAAAAAGAGGATGTTGAAGAGTTAGATATTACCAAAGAGGCAAGAATGTTATTATCTACAATTTACAGAACAGGACAAAATTTTGGTAAAGCCCACATTATAGATATACTTAGAGGTAGTAAAAATGAAAAAGTACTCAATAATAGACATGACAAACTTAGTGTTTATGCTATAGGAGTTAAGATTACAAAGACAAGCTGGAACTTAATAATAGATAAACTTTTTGAAATTAAAGCATTAAAAAGAGGTGGGTTTAGAGAGCTTGTTTTAACTTTATTTGGTGCGGATATACTTAAGGGCAATACTAAAGTAGGTGCTGAAGAAGATATATTTCAAAAACAAGATAGACATGTATCTTTGGTTAAAAAAGATGTTGGTTTTGAACATGTAGATAAATATTTTGAAGCATTTAAACAGTTAAGAAAGGAGATAGCTAGCAAAGCCAAAGTGCCTCCATATGTAGTTTTTTCGGATAAAACCTTAAAAGAGATAGCAAGTAAACTACCGCAAGATAAAGAGAGTTTTTTAAAAATTAATGGTGTTGCACAAGTTAAATTAGAACGCTATGGTGAACAATTTATACAAAAAGCAAAAGAGTTAATATAAATTTTATGTTAAAACATATAAAAGAATTAGGAGATAAGATGAAAATAGTATTTTTAGATGCAAAAACCATAGGAGACGACATTAGCTTAGATGCTTTTAAAGAGTTTGGAGAGTTTGTTACCTACCACGCAACTTCAAAAGAGCAGACTGTAAAACATATAGGAGATGCTAAAATAGTTTTAACCAATAAGGTTATTATAGATAAAGATGTCATAGATAGATGTCCTAAGTTGGAACTTATATGTATTGTGGCAACTGGTATGAATAATGTTGATTTAGATTATGCAAAGAAAAAAAATATTACTGTTAAAAATGCTGCTGGGTACTCAACTGCATCTGTAACACAAATGACTTTTACTTTGGCTTTTTATTTGATAGCACAAAGTAAGTTTTATGATGAATTTGTAAGTAGTGCTAAGTGGTCAAGAAGTGGGCTTTTTACCAATGTAGAGCGACCACTCAAAGAGATAAAAGGCAAGAAATGGGGAGTTATAGGTTTTGGAACTATAGGTAAATCTGTAGCAAAAATAGCAGATGCATTTGGAGCTAATGTAAGTTATTACTCTACAAGCGGAGTAAATAATGATAAAACATTTACTAGAATGGAACTTGATGAAATGTTAATAAACTGCGACATAATAACTATCCATGCGCCGCTTAATAAACAAACAGACAATCTTATAAAAAAAGAGCAGTTAAACCTTATGAAAAAAGGTGCAATTTTACTTAATCTTGGTCGTGGCGGTATTGTAAATGAAGATGATTTAGCCGATGCAATTGATAACCATGGAATACTAGCTGGAATTGATGTTACTAAAGTTGAGCCTATAAATGAGAATAATAAACTTTTACATGTAAAGAAAAAAGATAATCTTATTATCACTCCTCATATTGGTTGGTCTAGTTATGAGGCTAGAGTTGAATTAATGAAAATAGTTGCTAATAATATCAAAGACTTTCTATAATTAATTGAAACTGCACAAATTAGACTTATATTTTGGTAAAATAGATAAAAAATAAAGGCAAAAGATGGCAAAAGAGCATAGTTTTGATATTACAGCAGAAGTAGATAAGCAACATCTAAAAGATGCTTATGAACAAGCAAAAAAAATCATCACAAATCGTTGGGATTTCAAGGGTGTAACTTGTGAGTTTAATTTTAATGAAAAAGCAAAAGTTATTACACTCACTAGTGCAAATGATTCAAAGGCAGAAGCCATGTTTGATGCAATAGTAAGCGAAGCTATAAAGCGTAATATTAGCTCAAAAAGTATTAAGAAAGTTAGCCAAGATACTGTTGGAGGAGCTAATATAAAAATAACAGTCAATATTAATGATACTCTAAATCAAAATGATGCAAAAGAGATAGTAAAAAAGATAAAAGAGTTGGGCTTAAAGGTGAAAACTTTAATTCGTGGAGAAGAGGTTAGAGTTATAGGAAAGTCAATAGATGATCTTCAAGTTGCAATTAAGGCTCTCAATGACGCAGACATGGATATACCTCTAAACTTTGTAAACATGAAATGATAGAAGAAGAGAGAATTTTCCAAATAGAAGTCATGCCTAAAATCAAAGGTTTTTGGTGTCTTTTTACTGTTTATGCTATCTATTTAACTATTGTTTTAGCCCCATTTTTAATAGCAATATTTTCTTGGCAGTATTCTCATAGTATATGGATAGGGTTTCTCTTTTTTCTTTTTTGCATGTTAATTAGTGGAGTAGTTGTTTCAAAATTAAGAGTAGGCTCAATTCCATTCGTTCAACGAGAGATGAACTATAGCACAATTGCTATTGTTATGATGTATGTTGGTAAAAACATATGTATAGAAAAATTAGAGGAATAAAAAATGGGTACAGAATTTTCAATTATAGGAACAGCGGTTTTATTGATGTTCATACTTGACCCTTTTGGAAATATGCCGCTACTTTTGTCAATTCTTAAGGAGTTTGATGAAAAAAGAAAAAAAATTATTATTATACGAGAATCAATTTTTGGATTAGCTATACTTTTACTATTTTTCTTTTTCGGAGAAGCTTTTTTAAGCATTTTTAATTTAGAGACTGCATCGGTAACCATTGCAGGAGGTGTTATTCTTTTTATAATTGCATTAAAAATGATATTTCCAGGAGAGAAAGGGAATGTTGCGCTTTTTGGAGCTAACGAGCCTTTTGTAGTTCCTATTGCTATACCTCTTATTGTTGGGCCTTCAGCACTTGCTACTATAATGGTAATGACAAAATCTTATAGCGATCATTATTGGGCGCTTTTTCTTGCAGTGCTACTAGCTTGGGCCTCTTCAACTCTTATACTATACATGTCGCCATTTTTATATAAAGTTTTACGCGAAAAAGGACTTAGTGCCTTAGAGAAATTAATGGGCATGTTACTCTTAATGTTGGCAGTTCAAATGTTTGTTAATGGCATAAAAGATTTAATCAATTAATAAAAAATTAACAGGCATGATACTTGCCTCAATCGGTATAGGAGTTCTTAGTTTTGATGCTCTTTTAGTGAGACTAGCAGATACCGACGCTTCTATTATAGCTTTTTATCGAGGTTTTTTTGTAGCGGTCATTATACTTTGCGTATGGCTTATAAAAGGAGAAAATAGAGTTATTATAAAAGTAAAAAAAGATATTTTTATGATGCTCTTTATAGCTATTATTTCTGGAACTGGAACTTCTTTATTTATTTTTTCCGTCAATAATACAGTTGCTGCAAATACAGTTATTTTTTTAGCAACTTCTTCATTTTTTGGTGCATTTTTCTCTTACATTATTTTTAAAGAGAAGGTAAGAAATGAGACAGTTATTGCTATTTTAGTCTCTTTTCTTGGAGTGATAATTGTTTTTAAAAACTCTTTTGGTGTAGGAGGGACTTTATTGGGTGATTTTTATGGTATTTTATTGGCAGTTTTTATAGGACTTCAATTGACACTTCTTAGAAAATATACCCATTTTTCACACTATTTTATTATATTTGCAAGCGGGCTTATCATGATGATCGTTATGTATATTATAGAAGATAATATTTTTGATGTATCATTAAAAACTATATTTTTTATTTTCCTGATGGGATTAATGCAAGTTTTTGCTATGCTTTTTATATTTAGTGCAACAAAATATATAACTTCAGCCGAAGTTGGAATTTTCTCTACCATAGAGACCTCGTTTGCTCCAGTTTGGCTATGGCTTTTTATAGGAGAAGTTCCGCCTAGTTTAACTATTTTTGGAGGAGTATTTGTTGTGTCTGCAATTTTTATAAATGCATATCCTCAAATAAAGAGTAAAAAGCAGTAAAAATTTATGCTCTCTCTTCTTTTATAGCATTATAAGCTTCATTTAAATCTTGTGTTTTTTGTTTAGCAAATTTTAACATGTCTTCTGGTAAATTTTTACTTATAATAGAGTCGTAGTGATACTCTTTGATAAGTCTTCTATAATTTTTCTTTATTGTTTCCATGTTGTCAGTTGGTTGTGATTCTAACATTTCATAATATTTGTTTATAGTGTTGTCTGTTTGTTTAAAATTTTGATATTTAAAGTCTGTTCTATTTTGATATTTTTGACTTCCCAGCATTGATAAACCGATAATAAGAAAAAAATTAAATGGAAAAAAGAGTATTCTTGGTGCAAAAAGAAGAAGAACTATGCCAATTATAACACTACCAAAGCATACACCCAGCCAAGCAACCTCTAAAAAAACACCAAAAACTATTATTGAAAGTCCTAAAATTTTTTTCACTCTATTACATGTCCTACAAATTTTGAGTAGTTATTTAAAATTAAACCACCTCTTCTAAAACCAAGTCCACATGCTTCATAAGCATAAAAAACACCTGCCTGATAACTCTTGTTCTCTTCGTCTACAAGAAGTTCCACATACTCTTGATAGATAGGGTCAAAGTTTTCGTATTCTCCTTTTTCTTGTGCAACTATATGATTTTTTTCATTTAGTATAACAGTATTTGCGCCCTCTCTTCCAAAAATTCTTTTTTCTACTTGCTTCTTGTTTTCAAGAGGTTTATATGAAGTCTCTAGTAGCAATGGATGGTTTGGGTATAGATCCCATAAAATTTTCATAAAAGCTTTACTTTGAAACATTAGAGTATATGCTGGATTTAAAATTATAGCCTTTTGATTTTCCATAATTTCTTCTAGCATTAATGCTAAGTCTCCTTCATCTATGCCTATATTTTCCCAAGGGATAAGTTTAAACCAGTATTCAAAATTTTTGTCATTTTTGAAAATTCCCTCTTTTGTATCAAATTCTACCTCATCAACAAAGGCAAAGTCTGTGTTAAATCCAGCTTCATTAGCAGCCGCTTGAAGTAGTTTTGTAGTATTTTCATCTTCTATATCACCTTTTATGCTTGAAAAAAGTATTTTCCATCCATTATAGTTTTTAGTAAAATTTTCAGTATCTCCATTGGTAACAATCAATCGTTTAAAATTCTCTTTTATCGCTTCATAAATATTGTTAAATTGACTTCTATTGTCCATTTTGTTTACTTTCAATAGAGCCCATTGAACTATTGCCGTTTCAAAAAGAGCTGTTGGAGTGTCCGCATTAAACTCTATAAGTTTAATTGGTTTTCCGCCAATACCTCCGGCTAAATCAAATCTTCCATAAAGATGCCAATGTACATCATTTTCCCATGATTGTTTTACCATGTCTATAATATTGAAAGGGATGCCTATTTCATGAAGTAAATTATTTTTAATAACATGTTCCCCCGCTTCAATAAACATGTCATAAAGTTTATTAGTGGCATCGTAGTAATTGTCAGCCTCTTTTTGAGACACTACAACAAGCTCATCTGCAACATAAGGAGTTTTATCTTCATCTGTGTGCCAATAAAATCCTATTGATTCTAAAAACTCATTTGTTAGAGGATTAACTCTCTCTAGCCTTATCACCTCATCCGCCAAAGCTAGATCGTGATCTTGTAGTTTTTTTGTTTCCAAAAAACCCGCTACTTTTTTTAGTGTTTGATTTTGATGTGCCACTTTTTGCTTTTTTAAAGCTATCGTTACTTCTGCTATATGCTTGTGGAGTTTTATAATTTGTTCTTTTTTGATTTTGAAAGTTTTGATTATTAAAAAGTTTGTTACCAATATAACTTCCCAACATTGCCCCGGCTACACTTGAGAGTAGTATTGCTCCAAGTCCAGGAGCGCTGGAACTCATTGAAGGCTCTGTTAAAGATGAGGTTCCATTATCTATTTTAACCGCTTCTTGAGCAACTAGTCTGTCCATCTCATCTTTTGAAAGCATTCTCTCGTTTCCATCAAGTTCACGAACCACGACTCTAGTTGTAGCACTTGGATACTCTTCAACAATTGTATAACCACCATTTTCCATCTGTTCTATTACAACAAAAGCACCTTGTGGTTGAGTAGCTTGTGTTAATGCATTTTGCTCATTGTTTTTCTCGCAACCCTGCATACCCGCAATAACCATGGCTCCAATACCGCCGGCTACTATATAATCAGAAATTTTTCTTACATATTTCATTTTTTTCCTATAATTTGCTTTAATTTTACATCTTTGTCTATATAGATTTTATCGTTGCTTATCTTTACATGTTGATTTTCGCCTATCTTTTGCTCTATTTTTTTTGTTATTTTTTTTCTATGAATATCAGCAAAACCTATCTTTTGAAGTCTATCTTTAAGAAGTTCCCACTCTATAAATGTTTTGCAAATCTGTTCTACTATATCTTCTTTTATATTTTCAGCAACTTCTATTGGTTTTTCTTGATATTTATGTTCTAAAGTTGGCATATTTGTCAATACAAGAATATTTTTTAACTGTTCATCTCTCTCTTTGTAGATTTTCTCTATTTTATTTTGTGATTCTATAAGTATATTCTCTTTCTCGTAATAGAGTCTGTCTCTAACACTTTCAAGCTTCTCGTTTTTCTCTTTTAACTCTTCAACTTGATTTTTTAAAAGGCTTACATACTCATTGTTTACAGAATTTGCAGCACCTCTTTTTTTAGGAAGTTTTGCTTCTTTTTCTACATTTGGTGTCAATAAAACATATTTTTTGCCATCTTGTGTAACAGATTCAAGAGTATTGCGCCTTAAGCGATTATAGATAGCTTCTTTACTAATACTTAAATATTTTGCCATGTCTGCAACAGTTAATTTTTTATCCATGAGCCACTCCTCTTTGGTAACATATTCTTATTATACAAAAAACCTACAAATGTTACCTTGAATTTATTAAAAATATGAAATAATAAAATAAAAGAGAAAAGATTTCTACATTTTTTAGAAGG
>JAERRW010000048.1 GCA_016735235.1 Sulfurospirillum sp.
AGATAGTGCTACTAAAGATAGGATAGGTCATGCAGATATTTTTCGAGTAAGAATTCAAGCACTTGAATTACAAGAAAAAGCACTAAATTATTATTGGAAAAATATCTGCATGACCTATCCTATCTTTAGTAGCACTATCTAATAAGTAAAATATTCTGTAATTATTTTCTATAATGTTTTTTATATCTTTAACATTTGCGTATGCATAACCACAATATTCATTTTTGCCATCTTTTTCGAGTATCTCAATAGTTCTAGATAAACATTCACAAAAATTATATTTTTTTCTCAATACTGATAAACCCTTAAATATTGCTGGACTAAATGCTGTAGGTAAAATTTCTCCATTATGGTAATGTTTTGGAGAAAATAAGACTCTTGCTACAATTTCATCTAATTCAATTAAACCTGGAGAATATTTACTTTGCTTTGTTTGTTCTTTTGAAATTTTTTCTTTATATGACATGTATTTAACTTAAGCAACATTGTCCGTAAGGAACATATCCATATCTTTGTTACCAAGTTCTATAATTGGATTTTTTGTTTCAGTTGTGAAATTTTTTTGAAAATAGCGTAAAGATTCATTTAATCTTGTTTGTGAGAATTCCTCAAAAGAGATGTCATCTTCACCGTAAATTTCTTTGTCTAATTTATAAAAATATGAAAAATGATTTTCTAAATCAAAATCTATTTCAATATAATGATTTTTCTTTTTCCAAAACAATCCAATTTCACCTTCACCTGAAACCATAATATTTGGATGTATTATATTTTTACTTTCTAAAATATTTAAAAATGATTTTGCAGTTTCTATAATTTCATCTATGGGTCGAATACCATTATATCCATCCCAATTATTTTTTAATTCTTTGTATGTTGCAAGCTCTTCGTGCAATTTACTATATTCTACATTTGCAGAAGAAACAGCACTTGCTTTAGTTATTGAAGGCGAATAATCATTGATAATTGAAGCAGAGTGCAAATCCTCACTTCCTGTTAAAATTAATAAACTTGCTACTACGGTAGATGTAAATTTCATTTTGATTATTCCTTATTAAACTTTTCTACTATTTCTTTATGAATAATACTTTTAAAAATTGCTTTACTGTGATCACGCATACTTGTAAAATATTTTTGAAAATTATCATTTTCAAACTTTTCCATGTTATTAAATAGTGCTATATGTTGACTTTTTATATTAACTTTATGTTTAAAACTATCCTGCTGATCTGCAAAATATTTAATGCCAAGAGTATCTAATAGTTTATGTCCAATATCATCAATTTCAACAAATGAACCTTGATTAATGTGCCAAAAATCGCTTAATTGTAGTATGTAGTTATTGAGGTATACGCAATCTTTATTGAATAGTTTTTCTTTCCACTTTTTTTGTGTATCCAGAATTTCAAATTCATAAAGATATTCTAAAGTAAATTGATTAAGTTCTTTTGTAATAACACTAAATAAAATATCCATATATTCAAATACTTTAAGTCCTATGTTATCCCATTTTGAGTATTTTTTACATGTTATTACAATAAATTCTTTTGTAATATTTATTATCCAAATATCATCTTTATTAAAAAGAATATTACCTACACTTTTTTTCTGATTTGGTATTTGATAAGGTCCAATAGTCATAGATATCTCATCTGTTAAACTTTGTTTAAATTCATTAGACAGAATGTCATTTTCTTTTAATTTTTCTATAATATCTTCCATCTCACTATCAGATATTTTATTAGCAAAATGAAATCCAAATGCTATAACTTTAATTGCATTTTTCTCAGAATATGATTTTATTGTTTTCATTAGTATTATTCCCAAAATTTTATTAGAATCAGTATTATTTTACATTATATCATATAAAATCTAAATTCACTTTTTAAGTGTAGATAAAAAGTTTCATTATTTAATTCATTAAGTTGAATCAATATAGGAGGTTTGAAAATTAAAAAAATTGTAGTATAATTTTACCATATTAAAAATAGTGTGGCATTTCTAATGATTCAAAGTGAAATTTTTTATCTTTTTTCGATTATCTCAATAGGTTATATTCTTGGTAATATTAAAATACGTGGTTTTTCTTTAGATATTACCGCTATGCTTATCGTTGCACTCATAGCTGGTCATTATGGGATGGTTATCTCTGATGAGTTTAAATTCTTTGGACTTGCAATTTTTATCTATGCGGTCGGACTTCAATCTGGACCTGGTTTTTTTGAAACTATCAAAAAAGATGGAGTTAGGTTAAATTTTCTTGCGGTCTTACTTGTAAGCACTATATTTATTACCATATTTTCAATAGGTACTTATTTAGAGATGCCAAAAGGCACTATTGAGGGGATTTTTACTGGGTCATTGACAAGTGTTCCAGCTCTTGCTTCTGCTTTGGAGGTTAGTAATGACTCTTCTATATCTGTTATATTTGGTTTAGTTTATCCTTTTTGTATTATTATTACTGTTTTATTTGTTCGAATATTACCTGTTATATTTAGAGTTGATTTAAATAAAGAGATAGAGAAATATGAACAAGACCAGCGTCAAAAATATCCAGATGTTTTTACAAAAAATTATAAAATAATAAATAATAACTTTAAAAATAGTAGTATAGATAAGCAACAAATAGAAGACATGACAGGTGCTATTATTGAACGCATTGAGTACACAAGCGATGAAGATAATCTTCTACATGTAAACGATATAGTAAGAGCATCTGGTACTACAAAAGAGTTAAAAAAACTAGAAATTATTTTAGGTGAAGAGATTAATGATACTTTTGAATTTCATGATGATATGAAAGTATATAGACTTTTAGTAGCATCAGAAAATATTGTTGGTAAAAAAATAGGACAACTCACTCAACTAAAGACTCTTCGCACAATTATTGCCAAAGTTAGGCGTTCTGGTATTGATATTACTCCAGATCCTAGCTTAACTCTTAGACTTGGTGATAAGCTTTATGTTGTAGCTCCTAAAGAGTATGGGGAGAGAGTAACCAAAATTATAGGCGACGATTTATTAAAATATCCTGCCGCTGATTTTCTACCTATATCACTAGGTATAGTTTTAGGTATTTTAGTTGGCAGTATTCCTTTTGTAATTCCCGGACTAGGTAGCATTAAACTTAGCTTTGTTGGCGGTATCTTACTTACTGCTATTCTTCTTGGTAGAAAAGGTCGTATTGGTCCTATAGTTTGGCAGCTCTCGCCTCACTCAACTAGCATGATGAAGACTTTGGGTCAGCTTATATTTATGGCAACTATTGGAACTAATGCAGGAAAAGATTTAGTAGAATCTATTTTGCAAAATGGTTTTACACCAGTTTATGTAGCTATAATAGGACTTCTTTTCTCTATAACTATAATTACTATTCTTTGTCGTATTATTTTAAAGATGAATTTCATCAATATTTTAGGGCTTCTTTCTGGAGCTATGGTTTCAACTCCAACTTTAACTATGGTAAATAGTACTACAAAGTCCGAGTATCCATCTATCTCTTATGCGGCGGTTTATCCTATGTCTCTAGTTTTGATGATAATTTTAGCACAATTAGGTATGAAAATATTGTGATATTATTTAAGTTTTTAAAAATGCAAAAATTTACTATAACCTATGTAATGAAATTGGTATATTCTTCAATATTACTACTGTTTTTGAGTGTTAGCGTAAATGCTAAAACACTATCTTTTACCAAAGAAGAGTTAGAATATATCTCTAAAAATCCAACTATAAAAATTTCAAATAAGCTAAATTGGTATCCATATGATTTTAATGAACGAGGAGATGCAAATGGCTATATAGTCGATATTTTAAAACTTTTAACTCAAAATATAGGACTCAATATTGAGTTTATTGAAGGAGACAGGCATAGTCTTAATAAAAAATTTGATTCAAAAAAAATAGATATACTCTATCCTGTAAGAAAAACTAAAAAAAGAGAAGAGACCGCTCTATTTAGTGATAGATTTATAGAGAGAAAATTATCTTTAATATCAAAAATAGATAAAAAAGAGATAAAGTCTTTAGATGATATGAAAGACAAAACACTTGCTACAGTAAAAGGTTGGTCTGGCATACAGTATATGAAAAATAGATACAAAAACATAAAATACATAGAGTTTGATACATCAAAAGAGATGCTAGAAGCTGTTGCTTTTGGCTTGGCTGATGGTGGAATAGAGGATTTTTTTTCTGCTGATTATATCATTAAAAAAGAGATGTATTCTAACCTTCATATAGTTTCAAAAATATACATAGATGATACAGAGAGTCATGATCTATATTTTATGTTTCACAAAAATAATTACATTTTAAAAAGCATTTTTAATAAAGCATTTTACAATATAAAACAAGAAGATATTTTAAAGATAAAATCAAAATGGTTAAACATGTACATAGGAAAAGAGTTAATATTAACCAAGGATGAAAAAAAATATATAGAAAATAAAAAGATAGTTAAAATGTGCATAGACCCTAACTGGATGCCTTTAGAGATGCTTCATAATGGTAAACATGTTGGCATGACAAGCGACTACATGCAGTTAGTTCAACAAAGAGCGGGAATCTCTATAGAACTTATAAAAACAGAAACCTGGGCTGAATCTATAGAGTTTGCAAGACAGAGAAAATGTGATATTTTTTCATTAGCTATGGCTACACCAGAAAGAAAATTATATATGAATTTTACAAAACCATATTTAAATATGCCTCTTGTTTTAGTATCTACTTTAGATACAAATTTTTATTTAAATGTTGATATGATTCGAAACAAATCTATTGGTATTGTTAAAGGCTATGCTTATGGCGAGATATTAAGAGCTAAATATCCAAACATGAAGTTAGTTTATGTTGAAAGCATGGCCGATGGTTTAAAAAAGGTTGAAAACAAAGAACTTTTTGGCTTTATAGGAACTTTGGCTACTTTGGCATATCAAATACAAAGAGAATATTTTGGTTCTTTGAAGATAGCAGGTAAATTTGAAGAAGAGTGGAAGTTGGGAATTGGTGTTAGAAATGATGAGCCTTTTTTACTTAGTATCATGGAGAAAGCTATAGATTCTATTGATATTAATGAACATCAAGCAATATTAAATAGATGGATTTCAATAAAATATGATAAAAAAATTAACTATAAACGAATATTTCAATCTTTAGCTTTTGTATTTTTACTGTTTATGTTTTTTTTATATAGGCATTATCAATTAAAAAAATATAATAAAATTTTAAAAACACTATCAACTATCGATAAACTTACGGGTATTTATAATCGTCTTAAACTTGATGAAGTTTTAAAATATGAAAAAGATCTTTTTGATAGATTTAACACTCCTCTTTCGATTATAATTTTAGATATAGATGATTTTAAGAGAGTAAATGATAGTTTTGGTCATAAAATAGGAGATGAAGTTTTACAAGATATAGTAAAAATAGTGTTTGCAAATAAAAGAAAAACTGATATATTGGGTCGATGGGGCGGTGAAGAATTTTTAATAATAAGTCATGAAACAGATTTAAATGGAGCAAAAAAATTAGCAGAAAAATTTAGAAAAATTATTTTTTCTCACAAATTTGCAAAAAATCAACAATTAAGTGCAAGTTTTGGAGTAGCAGAGTTTAAGAAAAATGATAGTATTGAGCAAGTTTTTATTAGAGCCGACAAAAGACTTTATAGCGCAAAAGATAGCGGTAAGAATAGTGTAATGTAAGGCAATAGATGAGCATTTAGAGTTTAGTTATATTTTGAAGTTTTATAAATATCATAGCTGTCATAATAGAATCGTTAATTGCATCGTGTTTACCAAAAATAGGAAGTTTCAAATCTTTCATAATAGTATCAAATCTTAAATCTATATTTTCACCAGGTATAAATTTTGTTTTTTTATCATAATATATTTTAGAAACTTCAATTTTTTTATTTGGAAGCTTTATACCAAGATAGGGCTTTAAATATCTGTTTATCATCTTAATATCAAAATCTAAGTAGTAACCAACGAGAGGGCGAGAGCCTATAAAATGTAAAAATTTATCTATTGCTATATTTGGCTCACTTCCATTTTGTAAGTCTATATTTCTTATTTGATGTATTTTGATACTCTCTTCATTTATCTCTTTAGTTGGTTTTACAAAAATCTCAAATTTTTTTGAAGTTATTATTCTATTATTTATTATTTTTATAGCTCCAATTGAGAGTATTTCATCATTTTTTGGGTTAAGTCCTGTTGTTTCAGTATCGTAAACAATATACTCATTTAATGGTGGTTTATCAAATAAAAAGGTATATTTCTCATCTGTTAGATTTTTTTTATTGAAGTGAGTTAAGATATTGTTTAACATTATTGAATCATATTAAGCTTAAAATGATGAGTTAAAAAATTTTTAAATTTATTGACTATTTTAAAACTATCCTTTAAGAGTTCTAATTCAAGCTGATTTAGATTTTTTATATCTATTTTATTGTTTGAAATTTTCTCGTTCTCGTAGTATCTTAATCTCTCTTTTAGCCTCAAGTTCAATAGAGTATCAAATGCTTCTTCAAGTGCATTGTAAAAACCATCATCTACTATTTTTAGTTTTTTTAGTTCTCGCATGCGACTATTTGTATTTGTTGCATGTATACTATTTTCAAGTGCCATACTTCTTATGCCTTGTACTATTGGAAATATACCACCTTTTTTTACATCAATTTGATTATTTTTTGAGATAAGATTTGTAAACATACCAATTGGTGTCTCAAAGATTAGTGCAACTTTTGCAAAATTTGCCATAAAAACACTTTTATTTTTTACATTTTTATAAATTATATTTTTTAATTCATCAAGAAGTTTATGATTACCAGCAACACTTATAGCATCAATAAATATAGCAAGATACATGTAATCGGTTCCACTAGGGGCTTCTAGCCATCTATTTATCTCATCTTTAAAAGAGTCTAAGCTTTTCCTCCAATACTCATTTGAAACCATAATATTTCCACTGCATCTTGGAAAACCAAAATCAATAAGTGTTTTTGTAAATATCTTCATGTACTTTTCATATTGCTTGGTATCAACACCATTTTTTATAATTAATGCATTATCTTGGTCGGTTTTAAGCATCTGCTCTTTTCGTCCTTCACTTCCCATAACAATAAGACATGCATTTTTAGATAAATTTTTTGGAAGTATCATCTCATACAATTTTTCATATGTTTTTTCATTAAGTTCAGAGATGAGTTTAGATATATACTCTACTTTTGTACCCTTAGAGTGAAGTTTTTTAATTATATTTATAAAATCTTTACTAGCTAGTTTTAACTCATCTATAGAGTTTGCTTTTTTGATTTGAACTGCAACTAAATAAGTATGGTTTGCAAAGTAACTAAGTAGGTCAAGTTGCTCTAAAATACCTATAACTTTGTTATTTTTTGTTACAACTATTCTTTTTATAGAATTTTTTGTAAATGATAAAAGTGCATTAAATAAAAAATCATTATGTTCTATTGTAATAATAGGACTTAATGCTATTGGTCCAATTGGATCAAATTTATTATAGTCATTATAGAGTATGTGATGCCTTAGTATACTATCGGTTACTATGCCAAGTTTTTCTTTGTCTGCGACTAAAATACAGTTTGTTTTTAGTTTTTCCATCTTTTTTAAAGCATCCATGATTGGTTTTTTGGAATCAACTATGCAAGGTTTATGAAGATATGAATCTGTAACTCGTGCTATCATAAAACCTGACATTTGGGTAGAGTACTCTTTTTGTTTTACCGATTGAATACGGTTTGCTAAATCTTTTATGTAGTAGTTTTTAAACTCTATATTAGAGTCCATTAGAGCTTTAAAATCATCTTTTTTCATCTCAAAGCATATAAGTTCCTCTAAAACTCTAAAACTATCTTCGGTTTTTTGATATATTAAAGAATCTGCATCAAATGTATTTGAATTATTGTAAACCTTTACCAACTCATCATTATGGTACTCTCCAACTTCGCCTTTGATAATGAGGTATAAAAAATTAGAAATATTATCTGTAGATATAAGAGTAGTATCTTTTTTATAGTAAGCTATATCCATGGAGTTTACAGCTTTTGTAAGTTCTTTAGGAGTAAGTAATTCAAAAGGGTGAACAGACTTTAAAAATGCTTCTTGGTCGTGTAGACTCATGTATTAAAACCTTTGTGATGGCATTACAACACAAACATACTATCTTAATAGTATGTTTGTGAATTTATTAGTGGTTATGAGATGCGCCAGCACCTCTAGGAATTCTTATATTTTCAACTAAATCTTGAATCTCTTGCGGTGGAGCAGGAGTAAATTTACTTACAACTATTGCAACAATAAAATGCAAAACCATACCAATTGTGCCAATACCAGTAGGAGCTATCCCCCATAAGTAGTCAGCTTTATCTCCACCCATAAACACAAAGTATACAATGTATCCAAATGTAAATATAAGACCACTTAGCATGCCCGCTATAGCACCCTCTTTGTTCATGCGTTTATAAAAAATACCAAGAATAATGACAGGAAAGAAAGACGCTGCTGCGAGACCAAAAGCAAATGCAACAACTTGTGCAACAAATCCCGGAGGGTGAATGCCTAAATAGCCAGCAACTAAAATAGCAACTACAGCTGCAATACGAGCACTTAAAAGTTCGGCTTTTTCACTTAGTTTTGATTTGCCAGTAACAGGATCTTTCATCAATACATTACCAAGGAGATCATGTGAGATGGAAGTAGATATAACTAAAAGTAGACCAGCTGCTGTAGAGAGTGCTGCTGCTAAACCACCAGCGGCCATAAGAGCAATTACCCAATTAGGAAGACCGCCAATTTCTGGATTTGCTAAAACAATAATATCACGATCGATATAGAGTTCATTTATAATTTCACCATTTTGTCTCATCTCTTGAGCGGACTTTGCATGTAGAGGCATTGAGTTTGAAGTCATGCGTTCTCCACTGCTACCGTTACCATTTATGTATATAGGTTTACCTTGACCCTCAAATGCCTTGCCAGAACCAAACTGTATTTTACCGTCGTTATTTCTATCAGTCCAGCCAATAAGCCCTGAATTTTCCCAATTTTTAAACCAAGCACCATCATTGCCTGCAATTTGTCCATCAACAAACTTTGCATAATCAACATTTTGCAAGTTATTTAGAAGATTAACACGAGCAAAACCTGCAACTGCTGGAATTTGTGTATAGACAATTGCTAAAAACATTAAAGCCCAACCAGCAGAGATTCTTGCATCTCTAACTGTAGGAGTTGTAAAAAATCTAACAATTACATGTGGTAGACCAGCAGTACCGAGCATTAATGCTGCTGTGAGCATAAATACATTTAAAGTACCATCATGACTTACGGTATAGGCACTAAATCCAAGGTCGGTCATAGAGGTATCGAGTGCATGAAGTAAGTAATTACCAGAATCTATCATTTTTATACCGTTATCAAACTCAAATGCAACAGTTCCTCCAAAACCAATTTGTGGCAAAAATGATTCTGTAACTTGAAGTGATAAAAATATAGCAGGAACTGTAAATGCAAAAAGCATAACACAATATTGAGCAACTTGAGTATAAGTAACACCTTTCATGCCACCAAGAACTGCATACACAAAAACAATACCCATACCAATATAGATACCCATATTTATATCAACTTGAAGAAATCTTGAAAAAACAATACCAACACCTCTCATTTGACCAGCAACATATGTGAATGAAATAAAAATTACACACACAACCGCAACAGTACGAGCAAGGTCAGAATAGTATCTATCGCCAACAAAATCAGGTACTGTAAATTTACCAAATTTTCTTAAATATGGTGCTAAAAGCATTGCAAGAAGAACATAACCTCCAGTCCAGCCCATTAAGTAAGCACCGCCATCACTACCTTTGAGTGATATAATGCCCGCAAGTGAAATAAAAGAAGCAGCACTTAAAAAATCGGCCGCTGTTGCCATTCCATTTAGTACAGGATGAACACCGCCACCAGCAACATAAAACTCTTTAGTTGATCCAGCTCTTGCCCATATTGCAATACCAATATAAAGAGCAAATGATAGACCAACAAATAGATAAATTAAATTTTGTAATTCCATTTTTTATTCTCCTTTATTCGTGAATATCATATTTTTTTTCTAAAGCTTCCATTTTTTTTGCATAAACAAAAACAAGAACCACAAAGACATATATAGCACCTTGTTGTGCAAACCAAAATCCTAGCTTGAAACCTCCAAATGTAATAGCATTTAATTCATCTAAAAATATGATTCCAAAGCCATAGGACACTATAAACCAAATAACTAAAAGTTTAAGAATAAGCGATATATTCTCTTTCCAATAAGCTTCTGCAACTTCTCTATTCATAAGGTTTCCTCGAAGTAAATTTTAAATATTAATATAATTAACATTGTTACAACTGTAATGATAGAGTTTTAAAGTAGCATTAGTATAGCAAAAAGGAGTATTTTGTATAAAAAATTATTTAAAAGCCTCTTTTTGTGTAAAAATGAAACAATTTGCTATAAAATCGTGAGTTCCTATGTGTATAATAGGTATTTTATTGTTTACATGTAGCACAAATCTATAATAAAACTTTTTGTATAATTAGTTCTATTAAGAGCGTGCCGACAGTTAATGATAATACTATAGCTATAAATCTAATTATTCTCATTTTGTACTCATTGCTAATTTAATCGCAAGCCCTAAAAAGATAGTTCCTGTTACTTTATGTAATATATTTTCTATATTTTTAGAGCGAGTGAAGAAGTTACCTAATTTTCCTGCTAAAAGAGCAATAGAACTAAAAACAATTAATGCACAAAACATAAAAATAGCGCCTAAAGCAAATATTTGTAAAGTTACATTGTCTGTTGATTTATTTATAAATTGAGGCAAAAATGCTAAGAAAAAGATAGAGACTTTTGGATTTGTTATATTCATGATTACCCCACGCTTATATAGTTTTGTTAAATTTAAACTCTCATTATTTGGTTGAATTTTATTTTTAACATGTGATATAAATGAGATGTATGCAAGATAAAGAAGATAACATGCACCAATAAATTTTAGTATCGTAAAAGCTATAATAGAGGTTTGAAATATTGTAGCGATACCTAATGCAACTGCACTAGTATGAAAAAGAAGTCCACTACAAAGTCCAAGTGTTACAAAAATCCCCGAACGAGCACCTTTAGTCATAGATTGTGTTAAAACAAAAATATTATCAGGACCGGGGGTTAGTGCTAGAAGAGTAGAAATAGTTATAAAAAATATGATAGTTTCAAAATCTAACAAATGCGAATCTCCATACATGTCAATAAGAAATGTAATTATATCTTATTTAATTAACTTCTTGTATAATACATGTATAAATAGTAACAGGAAAGATACATGTCAAGAATGACGAAGATACAAGCACTTAATTTAATACAAAATGTTGATTTACATGTGTTGGGACAAATGGCAAGCAAAAGAAAATTAGAACTTCATCCAGAAAAAATTACTACATTTGTGGTGGATAGAAATATAAACTATACAAATATATGCTGGGTTGATTGTAAATTTTGTGCTTTTTATCGCCATGCTAAAGAAGAAGATGCTTATGTTTTGAGTTTTGAACACATAGGAAGTAAAATAGAAGAGCTTATAGCAATAGGTGGAACTCAAATTCTTTTTCAAGGTGGAGTTCATCCTAAACTCAAAATTGAGTGGTATGAAGAGTTAGTAGAGTGGATAACAAAAACTTATCCTACCATAGATATACATGGTTTTTCGGCTATTGAGATAGACTATATAGCTAAAATATCAAGAATAAGCTATAAGGAGGTTTTAAAGAGACTTCAAGCTAAAGGCATGTTTTCTATTCCCGGTGCTGGTGCGGAGATACTTAGCGATAGAGTACGAGATATAATTGCTCCAAAAAAGCTTAATGCAAAACAGTGGATAGAAGTTCATAGACAAGCCCACCTAATTGGTATGAAATCAACTGCAACTATGATGTTTGGTACTGTAGAGAGTGATGAAGAGATTATAGAGCATTGGGAACTCATAAGAGATCTTCAAGATGAGACAGGCGGGTTTAGAGCATATATTATGTGGAGTTTTCAATCAGCCAATACTAAACTAATTCAAGAGATGCCAAATATAAAACAACACTCTGCAAATCGCTACTTGAGACTCTTAGCAGTTAGTCGTTTGTATCTTGATAATTTTAAAAATATACAGAGTTCTTGGGTAACACAAGGTAGTTATGTAGGGCAACTTGCTTTAAAATTTGGAGCGAATGATTTAGGGAGTACAATGATGGAAGAGAATGTAGTATCAGCAGCGGGGGTAACTCATGATATGAATCAAAATGAGATGATAAAATTGATAAAAGATATAGATGAGTATCCTGCTAAAAGAGATACAGCTTATAATATACTGGAGAGATTTTAATGAAATATTTAATAATAGCAATAATTTTGCAAGGAGTTTTAGTGAGTGCAACCATAGAGAGAGTTAAAATTAATGGAGTAGAGATACCAATAGTGTATGAGCAAAATAGTGCTTTACCAATAGTATCACTACAGTTGGTAGTTAAAAGTGCAGGAAGTATGCAAGATAGTGGTAAAGATGGACTTGCAAAATTTACAGCAAATATGCTTACAGAAGGAACTAAGAAAAAAGGTTCAGTAGAGTTTGCACAAGAGTTAGAAAATAGAGCTATTAGCTTAAGTGTAAATGCAGGAACAGAAACTTTTGTGTATGAAATTTCGCTTTTAAAAGAGCAGTATAATTTTGGTATGAAGATGTTTAAAGAGTTACTTAACGAACCAAATTTCTCAAAGCAAAGTTATAAAAAAATTCAGCAGTTAATGCTTGGTAGACTCTCATCAAAAAAGAGTAATTTTGACTATATAGCTAATATAAATTTAAAAAGTATTATATTTAAAGATACACCTCTTGGACATCCTTTTGGTGGTAGCGAAGATAGTATAAAGAAGATTAAACTTGTTGATATTGAGAATTTTTATAATACTTACATAGATTTAAGCAATATGATTATTGTAGTTGGTGGAGACATAGATATTGATGAGGTAAAATCATCTTTAAAAACTCTTTTAGAGAGTGTTAAAGTAGGAGAAAAACGAGAGTTAAGCCACTTTAGTGTAAATGAAAAAATAGATGAAAAAATAGAAGTAAAAGAGACAGAACAAGCTTATATTTATTTTGGAGCTCCATATAATCTAAAAAATAATGATAAAGATATTCATATGTCTAGAGTTGCAGGATTTATTTTAGGTGAGAGTGGATTTGGAAGTCGTTTAATGGAAGAGGTAAGAGTTAAGCGTGGACTTGCTTATAGCGTATATTCGAAAACTAATATTAGTCAATCAAGCTCATATTTTTCTGGATATCTTCAGACTAAAAATGAAAATTTAAAAGATGCAAAAAAATTAGTTATAGCAGAAATAAAAAAGTTTACAAAAGATGGTGTTACACAAAATGAACTCAATCAAGCAAAGAAATTTCTTCTTGGAAGTGAACCGCTTAGAAATGAGACACTTTCACAAAGACTTAACCGTGCATTTTTTGAATATTATAGTGGTTTTGAGTTAGGACACTCTAAAGCAGAGTTAGAAAAAATTGAGGCTTTAAGCTTAAAAGATTTAAATAGGTTTATAAAAGCACATGATGAGATAACAGAGTTAAGTTTCTCTATCGTTTATGACGGTAAATAAAACTGATACAGATAAATTAAAACGCCTTAGGGTAAGTAGTCTGCTTGATTTAGCACTACTTATCCCAAAATCTTATGATAATACTCATATAAATAAAACGGCAATACCCAATGAGATAAATACAATACATGTAAAAGTTTTAAGTTCAAATTTATCAAAAGTTTTAAACTTAAAATTTTGGTGTGAGACTTGGAATAGAGAGATAAACGGAGTTGTATTTAGTCCTAAAACTTACCATCGAGCTCTTTTTAGAGTTGGTGAGATTCTTTACATTAGAGGTAAAATAGAGTACCAAAATGAAGTACTCTCAATCATACAGCCCTTGGTCGCAACTAAAATAAATACAATAGTTTCAAAATATAAAACTGTTTTACAAAATAGAGTTATGATAAATTTAACAAAAAAATATCTTACAACAAAAGATTTAAAAGAGAATGGATTAAGTGAGAAAGAGATTAATGTTGTAATGAGTTTGCATTTTCCAGTTTCTTCATGTAAACATGAGTTAAGTCCACATGTCTTACATGTAATGAAATCTCTAGAGATATACAATTTCATGAAAAAGCTTAGTACAAAGAAAATAATTTATGAAGCAAAAAATAGATTAAATTCAAACGAGAGTGATTTTGTAAAATCATTGCCATTTGAACTTACAAATGATCAAAAAAATGCTATAAAAGATATAAAAAAAGATTTTAATTCTGGCAAGTCTGCTAGGCGAATAGTCATGGGAGATGTTGGAAGTGGCAAGACTATGGTTATACTCTCTTGTGTTATAATTGCTCACCCAAAGTGTTCTGTTTTGATGGCCCCTACAACCATACTAGCCCAACAGCTTTTTAATGAGGTTAAGAAGTTTATGCCTTCACATGTAAAGAGTTTTTTAGTAGTAAGTGCAACATCAAAGAAAGAGGATTTAAGTCAATATAATTTTATTATAGGAACTCATGCTTTACTTCATAGAAAACTTCCAGATTTTGATTTAGTAATGATAGACGAACAGCATCGTTTTGGCACAAAGCAGAGAGAACTCATAAATCAACTCTCAATTATTGGAGCAAAGCATCCACATTTTTTACAATTTTCAGCTACGCCAATTCCAAGAACTATGAGTATGATACAGTCATCTTTAGTAGATTTTTCTTTTATTAAAGAGAGTCCATTTAAAAAAGATATAGTAACAAAAATTATAAAAAAACATGATTTTAAATATTTAAGCGAACATATTAAAAGTGAAATAAAAGAGTGTAGACAAGTAATTATTATATATCCTTTAGTTAAAGAGAGCGAAACAATACAGTATCAATCTATAGAAGAGGCACGCGGTTATTGGGAAAAAAACTACGATAATGTTTTTGTTACTTTTGGAGCAGATAAAAATAAAGAGACAGTTTTAACAAATTTTAGAAAAAATGGCAATATACTTATAGCAACTACACTTGTTGAAGTTGGTATATCTTTGCCTAAACTCTCAACTATAGTTATAGTAGGAGCAGAACGCCTTGGGCTTGCCACTTTACATCAACTTCGTGGTAGAGTAAGTAGAGTAGGCTTAAAAGGTTACTGTTTTTTATATACAAATCAAAACCAATCTAAAAGATTAGTGGAGTTTAGCAATTCAAACAGTGGTTTTGATATAGCAGAGCTTGATTTAAAGTATAGAAAAGGCGGTGATATTTTAGGCGGGATTAGGCAAAGTGGTCAAAAATTTGAGTTTTATGACATGGAAGAAGATATTTTAATAGAAGTTAAAAAAAGATTAAAAAAAGAAAAATTATAAGTAAGAAATATTAACTAAAAATGGATGGGGATATAGGATTCGAACCTATGAATATCGGCACCAAAAGCCGAGGCCTTACCACTTGGCGAATCCCCATCATGAAATTAAATTGGTTGCGGGAGCTGGATTTGAACCAGCGACCTTCGGGTTATGAGCCCGACAAGCTACCAAACTGCTCTATCCCGCGACATTTAAACACTGCTTTAATAGTGAAATAAAATTATAGTTGATTTTTATTTGTTTGTCAAGGGTTTTTAGGTAAAATGCACAAAAAACTAAATGTGAGGACAAACATGTCAGCCATACAAAGAGTAAAACAAGCAATAGAAGATATGAGAGATGGTAAAATGATTATTATGTGTGATGATGAAAATAGAGAAAACGAAGGAGACCTAGTCTACCCAGCCGAATTTTCAACTCCCGAAAAAGTAAATTTTATGGCTAGTGAGGCGAAGGGGCTTATATGTGTAGCTCTCTCTAAACAGATAGCAGATAGACTAAATTTGTCTCCTATGGTAACCAATAATGATTCACAACATGAAACTGCTTTTACAGTTTCTGTAGATGCTAAAATTTGCACTACTGGTATTTCTGTTAAAGAGAGAGACATGACTATAAGAATTTTGGCCGATTCTACAAGTAGTGCAAATGAGCTTGTGCGACCTGGGCATATATTTCCACTTATAGCTAAAAAAGGGGGAGTATTAGCACGAACAGGACACACCGAGGGTTCTGTTGATCTATGTCGTCTTGCAGGCTTGGAAGAGTCTTCTGTCATATGTGAAATAATGAAAGAAGATGGCTCTATGGCAAGACGAGATGATTTGGATATATTTTGTGAAAAATACAACTTAAATATTGTTTATATTTCAGATATAGTAGAGTATAGAATGCAAAACGAATCGCTAGTAAGAGAGATTGCAGAATCAAAAGTTAAATTTTTAGGTGCTAACTCAAAGCGTATAGACATGGTTGACCATGAAGGAAATCATCATGTAGTCTATATATTTGGGGAAATTAAAAAAGAGTCTACAGTAAAATTTCATAATATAATGCCAGATATAGAACTGCTTTCAAATAGTAAAAAATTTAATGACATTGTAAACTCTATAGAGTATTTAAAAAAGAATGGTGGAGTTTTAATATTTTTAAATAATGATAATTTCTTAAAAAAAGAGGCAAAAAGCTATGGTATTGGTGCCCAAATAATTAAAAAACTAGGTATTGAAAAAATTTCTCTTTTAACATCTTCAAAAGGAAAAGAGTTTATTGGGCTTAGTGGTTTTGGTCTTGATATTATAGAAGAGTTATAATAATTATCATTCAAAAGTATTAAAACTCTTTTGGTATATTATAATCTAACTTTTCTATTTTGGTAGCTATATTGATAATATCTTTTTGAGAAAGCTCTCCTAAAAAAGCAATTGAACCAAGTCTCATGCACCAAATTCTAAGGCTCTCAAGCATTTTGTCATCTTTTTTTAATTGCGATGAAACACTCCATGAACGAATATTTTTTATCTCTTTGTAACCTAAAAGATTTGTTATCTCTCTATCTGTTATATTTTTTTTTACATGTAGACGAACATGCTCTTCATTTAAGCCTGATTTATATATTTTGTACCCCAATATAAGTGCTTTTGCTCGCTCTGGATATTTTGTTTTTATTTTACTAAAACTATTTCCATAATATTTTAATGCTGGAATAATATCTTTAGTTTTATATATTTTCTCTTTTTCACTATGATTTTGTTTAATAACATGTTCCTTTTTCTAATTTTAATAACATCGCTTCTAAAAACTTTTTAGAGTAAACTAACTTTATAGTTCCCATAGGCGAATTATAGTAGTATACTGCTTTCATAAGCTTAGTATATCACAGAAACACCGACTTAACTAAAAAGAAGTGCTTAAGTTTCTACTTTTTTGAGCAAAGAAAAATAGATAAAATATTAAAGTCACAATTCATAAAAATTGATATAACATGTAGAGAAATCTAAAAGAATAAGGAATAAAAATAATGTATAAATATAAAAATAAAGAATATGATTTTATTTTTACTATATTTGATGATACAGATAATTCAACAATTGAAAATATTAAACCTGTATATAATTATTTAT
>JAERRW010000099.1 GCA_016735235.1 Sulfurospirillum sp.
GCAACACTGCCCTGAAGAAATCTACGCCTTGAGATCTCTACTTTCATAACTATTTCTCCTTTTAAGATAATTTCCTTTAAATTAAGGCTAATTTTAGCATAATATTAAACAAATCAACAATTATTAAACTTCAAATAGAGAAATCTAATTTAACAAATATTTAATTAGCAAATCTCTACAATTAAAGCCGATAAGAAATTGGAATTTAACAATTTCTCAACTTGCAATTCACTTTAATGGTAGGCTGGATAAGCTTTAGATTTATGATACAATTTTAGGAATTACCCAATGCTGACACAGATTATTGAACACTACCTTATGACTTATAATTTATTGCGTTCCTATGTTTTGTGATTTGTGGTATAAAAGTTCGGGGTCTAAATCTAAGTGGTTATCCCACTCTATGCTATTTGTAACCATCCCCTTAAACCAACCAAGCTTAAACAGAATAATTCATCTCTAAATTGTACTTAACAAATAGCTTGCTTAAACTACTGACACAGATCACTGAACACTACCCAGTAATTTATAGTGTTTTCATTCTTTATTCTTTTTTTCTTACAGTAACTATTAAATAGTTTCTATCAAATCGCCTTTTCTTTGTAAAAGTATTATGTTGTTTCGTTTTGCTTCTTTTTTTACATTATCATTTATGTGAAAACTTGCAAGTGCCAAATGGTGTGAATAGTTTTTGTATTCTGGATACAATATTTTAAAGTTTTCTAGTTTTTTTGTAACTAATTTTATAATATCTTTTGAGTGTGCTTTATATTTTGTCTCTATTATTGCTACATCTTTACTGTTTATTAAAACCATGTCGAACTCATCTTCAATGCCATTTAGTTCAAATGTTAGGCATAGTGGAGGCTGAAAAATTTAATCTGCTAATTCATAGTTTTCGATTAAGTTAAAATTTAAGTATTTATAAACCTTCTCCTCTTTGCCTTCTAATTTTTTACAAACCAAATTCATATACTCTTCTTTTGTTGGAAGTCTTCCAAGTAATGCACATAAAGCTGCGAGTTCGGCACTACCTAAATAGACTTTAGCACCTTTTCCCATGCGGTTGTCAAAGTTTCTTGTGCTTGTTGAAAATACAACTGCATCGTTAGCAACTCTAGCTTGATTACCCATACATAATGAGCACCCTGGTACCTCTATTCTTGCACCTGCCGCACCAAATATTGAGTAGTACCCCTCTTCTGTAAGTCTGTTTTTATCCATTTTTGTTGGTGGTGCTATCCAGAGGCGAGTCGGAACTTGACCTTCACCTTGAAGAACTTCACCAAGAGCTCTGTAGTGACCTATGTTAGTCATGCAACTTCCAACAAAAACTTCATCTATATTGTGAGGTCTATTTTTATCTGCAAGTATTTCACTCAGAGTTGCTACATCATCAGGGTCATTTGGACAAGCAAGTATTGGTTCTGTGATTAACGATAAGTCTATCTCTATAACAGATGCATACTTTGCATCACTATCGGCCTTAACAAGGTGCGGATTTTTAATCCACTCTTTCATCTTATTAGCTCGTCTTTGTATGGTTGCAAGATCTCCATAACCAGCTTTTATCATAGACTCTAACAAAACTATATTTGATTTTAAATACTCTATGATAGATTTTTCATTAAGCTCAATACTGCACGCTGCGGCACTTCTCTCTGCTGCTGAATCGCTAAGCTCAAATGCTTGCTCTACTTTCAAATCAGGAAGTCCCTCTATTTCTAAAATTTTACCAGCAAATACATTGATTTTATTTTTTTTAGAAACGGTAAGAAGTCCTTGTTTGATTCCGTAATATGGTATAGCATTTACTAAATCTCTCAATGTAATTCCCGGTTGCATTTTACCTTTAAATTTTACCAATATAGATTCTGGCATATTTAGTGGCATACTGCCTGTAACCGCTGCAAATGCGACAAGACCAGAACCAGCGGGAAAAGAGATACCAATAGGAAAACGGGTATGACTATCTCCCCCAGTTCCAACAGTATCAGGCAAAACCATACGATTTAACCAAGAGTGTATAACACCATCTCCAGCTTTTAAACTAATACCACTTCTGTTTTTGATAAAATCAGGAAGAGTATGCTGAAGAACAACATCACTTGGTTTTGGATAAGCTGCGGTATGACAAAAACTTTGCATCACAAGATCTGCATTAAATCCAAGAGCTGCTAACTCTTTGATCTCATCTCTTGTCATGGGTCCTGTTGTATCTTGAGAACCTACTGTAGAAGTTTGAGGCTCGACATACATGCCAGCACGAACTCCATCTATTCCACATGCAAGTCCCACCATTTTTTGTGCTTGTGTATAGCCTTTGTCGCTATTGTTTGGCTGTTTAGGTTTTATAAATATATCTTCTGTATCCATGTTTAAAGATTCTCTTGCTTTGGTAGTTAATCCACGACCAATAATAAGAGGTATGCGACCACCGGCCCTATATTCGTCTACCAAAGTATTTGGAACTAAATTAAATTTTGCTACTGTTTTACCACTCTTTTTTATCTCTCCTTCATTTGGATAGATATCTATAATATCGCCCGTTTCAAGTGCATTTACATCTACTTCTATAGGAAGTGCCCCGCTATCTTCTGCTGTATTAAAAAATATAGGTGCAATAATACTTCCTAATACCAAACCACCAGTTTTTTTATTTGGCACAAACGGAATCTCTTTTCCTATATGCCATTGAACGGAGTTAATGCCCGATTTTCTACTACTTCCAGTTCCTACAACATCACCCACATAAGCGACTTCATAACCTTTTGCTTGCATCTCTTGTATTTTTTTAATAAAACCTTCTGGTCTATTTACAAGCATAGCATTTGCATGAAGAGGTATATCACTTCTTGTAAATGCTTCGCCTGCTGGACTTAAATCGTCAGTGTTTGTCTCTCCTGTAACCTTTAAAACCATAACTGTTATTTTTTTAGGAATTACTTCACGAGAAGTAAACCATTCAGCATTTGCCCATGATTCTAAAACTTCTTTAGCATAAGAGTTTGTTTTAGCCAATGTTTCAATATCGTTAAAAGCATCATAAACAAGCACTATTTTTTTAAGAGCATTAGCCGATTCTTGTGCTATAGCAGAATCGCTACTTAGAGCATCTATAAGCGGTTTTATGTTGTAGCCACCTAACATAGTGCCAAGTATTTTAATTGCTTTTATAGGACTTATTACACTACATGTTGTTTTGTTTTTAGATATATCATTCAAAAATGCTGCTTTTACATAAGCTGCATCATCAACACCTGGTGGAACTCTATTTTCAAGTAAATTTAATAAAAACTCTTGATCTTCTTTATCACTTTTAAGTAGTTCTATTACTTTTGCTGTTTTTTTAGCATCTAGAGGAAGTGGTGGAATACTATCTTTAGCTCTAACTTCTACATCGTTATTATACTCTTGAATAAATGACATCTATAATTCCCTTTGGTAAGATTAATTGAGTAGATTGTAGCAAAAAAAATACTAAAATACTAAACTCCAGTTTCATTTTATTGAATGATACAAAAATGAACTCTTCCTTATATTTATCTTTCATATTTAGTATCAACTCTTCTATTTTTAGATCTACCTCTTTTGGTTTTGTTTGTAGCTTTTGGATTTGTCTCTCCATATGGATTAATCTTTATGTTATCTTTTACTACACCTTGTTTCATCAACTCTCTTGCAATTGAAAAAGCTCTTTTAACTGACAAAGCTAAGTTATATCTACTGCTACCTTTTGAATCTGTATGTCCATCTAAATTAATTTCATATTTTTCATTTTCTTTCATATAAACTGCAACATCTTCAATGGTCGGATCATATTTTTCAGAGTAATTGGATCTATCAAATGAAAAGTTTACATTTAAAGGTACTCCTTCTAGGCAACCTCTCTTATCAACAAATTTTCCAGGTCTTGTATTTGGACAGCGATCATTGACATTTAATACCCCATCTCTATCATCATCTCTAGGTGTTTTTCTTTGAATTGGAACTACAAAACCTAAAGAGTACAATAGATTATTATCGCCAAATAAATTTGCATTATGTGTAACTTCGATTCTTATGGCAAATCTTCTCTTTATCCACAACTTAGTGCCTATTCCGTATTGAACAAAAGCTATATCCTGATTTAAAAATTTAGAATTCGTATACTCTTCATGCCCTATTCCAGCCGAACCATATAATGCAATATCTTTTGTTAAATAACGTTCTTTAACTATACTTAAAAAAAGACGATTTATATCTGTTTTTTCTGTTGAATTAGAATAACTTATATTGCTTGATTTTTTAAAACCAAATTCAAGCATATTAAAAAAATTATCCTCAACATAAAGCCCAAATCTTAACTCGTTGCTTAATTGCTCTCCTATGTCCAAGTTTGTTTCAGATTTAACTCCACTAGTATAAAAACTAACTTCTGATTTAAACTCTTCTTGTCTAGCAAATAAAACTACTAATGTAATAAGCAATAAGAATAAAATTCTTTTCATTAATACCCTCTCGTAGACTTAGTTCTTTTATTGAAACTTATATCTATAGTTTCTTCTATTTTTTTGTTCTTACTTTATTGTTATCATTACTAGTAATTAAGAACTGTTTTATAAAAACTCTTTCTAGTTATATAAAATTAGATATAATATTCAAGTTGACTATTCCTATATCGTCATTCTTAATTAATACTTTACTTTTAAGTTTTTTTGGTCTATTGTTTTAGTATATTTTGATTTTAATAAGTTAAGCTTATTGTTGTGAGTTACTTTATCCAGTCGATTGTATTGTGCATTACACCTATTATAGATGAGCTTACAGGTTCTATTTTTTTGTTTACTACTGTTATAGAGTGAGGTATAACTAAAAATAGATATGGGTTATCGTCTACAATAATAGAAAAAATATCTCTATAAATTGCATTAAACTCATTTTTGTTTACTGTCTTTTCTGATTTTTTTATAAGACTATCTACCTCTTCATTTTTATAGCTTATAAAATTAAATCCTCCTTTTTTACTAGATTCGCTATGCCAAATACTATAAGCATCGGGCTTAAGCCCTAAAGACCAGCCCATAAGAACAGCTTCAAAATTTTTAGGGGCTACGACTGTATTTAAAAAAGCTTGCCACTCTAAAACTCTTAAATGGACTATAACCCCTGCTTTTTTAAATTGGCTTTGTAAAATTTCAATAGCATAACCTCTTAGGCTACCTGTATTTGTTGTTAAAGTGAACTCAAGAGGGTTATTTTCATCATATCCTAAATTTTTTAAAAGTCTTTTTGCTTCTTTTATGTCTTGCTTAGGTGCTTTTATGTCTCTATTGAATGCTCCAGTTTTAGGCATAAAAGGTCCGTGGCATACCTCTGCATGTCCAAAATATAAAATATCGACCAACTCATCTCTATCTATAGCTAAACTTAGTGCTTTTCTAACTCTTTTATCTTTAAATTTTTCATCCATTAAATTAAATCCAACATACAAATAAGAGTGTGCTAAATCTTCATATATATTAAATTTCTCTTTAAAATCTTCATCAATTTGTCGCTCCAACTGTATAGGAGTCAACTTGCCTACATCAAGCTTTTCTGATTTTAACATCAAAAATTCTGCTGAACTATCTGGTAAAAAATGAAAAATCATCTTATCTATATTTGGCTTATGTATAAAATATTGTGAATTTGCATCTAAAACAATATTCTCTAAAATAGAAAATTTCTTAAGCTTGTAGGGTCCTGTACCTATTGGAGATTGATTAAAAGTTGCAGTCATCAAATTTTTTTCATTTTTTAGTACATGTTCTGGTAATATCTCCATCATCCATATCTCTAATGCTTTAAAATAAGGGTATTTATATTTTATTATTATCTTGTAATCATTAATTATTTTAACAGACTCAATATGCCTAAAACTTGAAGAGTAAGGAGTGTAAATATTGGGAGAGATTATAGTCTCATATGTAAATAGAACATCTTTTGCAGTAAAAGGTTTTCCATCACTCCATAAAACATCATCTCTAAGCTCAAACTCCAAAGTGGTATCATCTAAAAACTTGTAGCTTTTAGCTAATTCTGTTTTTATATTTGCATCTTTATCGTAGGTAACAAGAGAGTTAAATATCCACTTTGTTATTTGAGAGCTTACAGAATCTGTTGAAAGTATAGGATTAATTCTTGATGGATTTGCCGAAATTGACATGTGAAGAGTTGAGGAGTTTACATGTAAAAACAATATTAATATAAGAGTAATTTTTTTCATATTTATATTATATAGAAAATTATACAAAAAGCACTATTAATCGTAATTAAAGTGCTTTTACATAAAAATTTATTTTTATTTAGATTAACGCTTGCTAAACTGTGGAGATTTTCTTGCTTTTTTTCTACCAAATTTCTTACGCTCAACACTTCTTGAATCACGAGTAAGAAGACCAATAGGCTTAAGTTCTGCTCTAAACTCTCCATCTAATGAGGCCAATGCTTTAGAAATTCCATGTCTTAAAGCTTCTGCTTGTGCCGAATAACCGCCACCAAGTGTTGTAGCTTTAATATCAAAATTTGTAGATTGTCTTGTTATAACTAATGGTTGACGAACTTTCATCTTAATAGTTTCATGACCGCCTAGCCATTTATCTAAATCGAGTCCATTTACAATAATACTACCACTTCCCGATGCCATCCATACCTTAGCTATAGCAGTTTTTCTTTTACCAGTTGCGTATACTTTTGCCATTATTTATCTCCTTCAACTTGTGCAGTATGAGGATGCTCACTACCTGCGTATACTTTTAATTTTTTAATCATAATTTTTGCGAGATTTGTTTTAGGAAGCATACCACGAACAGCTAATCTATAAAGTTTTGCTGGATTGTTCTCTAGCAAGTCTGCTAGTTTATCGCTCTTAACACCACCAAAATAACCAGTATGCCTAAAATACTCTTTTACATCTAATTTTTTGCCACTAAACTCTACTTTTTCTGCATTAATTACGATTACAAAATCACCGCAATCAACATTTGGAGTAAAGCAAGGTTTGTGTTTACCTCTAAGAAGTGTTGCTATTTCTGTAAGGACTCTACCGAATCTTCTACCAGCAACATCAACAACGATCCACTCGCGTTTTACTTCATTAGATTTAATTGATTTAGTCAATTTCATTCTAATCTACCTTTTCATTTTATTCTCTTCACAAGAAACTAGTATTTGAAAATTTAAATATAGTTACATTTAGTGAAGAGTAAAAGTATAGGTAAATTATTCTTGTATAAAGCTTAAATTTAGTTTCATGAAAGAATAGAAGAGTTAGATACAATTAAACAATAAATTACTAGAACTTAAATTGCTAAACTTAAATAATGCTCTATTTGCTCTTTTTTTAAAATATGGAGAAAATTAGTACTTCCTTCAATACCCGCTGGATAGCCCGCTGTAACAATGTATGTTCTATTTTTATCTATAAAACCTTTTGCATAACCTTTTTGCAATGCATGTCCTAGCATCTCTTCTGAACTGCTTAGATCTATATTCATAATAGGATATACACCCCAAGTTATGGTAAGCAAGCGCGCAACTCTTTCACTGTGAGTAATAGCATAAATATCATTTTTAATTCTATAGCGAGCCAATTTTTTTGCACTTTTCCCTGAACTTGTAAGAGAAAGAATAGCTTTTGCTTTTAAATTTCTTGCCAATTTTGCTACTGAAGCTGTAATTATGTCCGTATTATCTAGGTAGTCAAATTTTCCAAATTTATTATATGAATAAATTTTTTCTGTCTCTATAATTGTATTTGACATAACTTCTACTGCATTCACAGGATTTATGCCTATTGCACTCTCTTCACTTAGCATGACCGCATCGGTTCCATCTAATACAGCATTTGCCACATCGCTTATCTCTGCTCTAGTTGCCATGTCGTGTTCGGTCATGGAGAGAAGCATTTGTGTTGCAGTAATTACAGGTTTAGAGACAGAATTTGCCATGCGTATAATCTTTTTTTGAATTGTTGGCACTTTAGAGTAAGGAACTTCTATACCTAGATCCCCGCGTGCAACCATAATCCCATCGCTTACTTCTAGAATCTCTTTTAAATTTTCAACTGCATCAAACTTCTCTATTTTTGAAAAAACTTGACTTTTTGAGCCATAACTCTCTAAGATATTGCGAGCATGAATAACATCTTTTGCATTTTGTACAAAAGAGATAGCCACAAAATCTACTTCATGCTTAGATCCCCAAAGTAAATCTTTTTCATCTTTTGGTGTAATTATTTCTATATTTATAACTGTATTTGGAAAGTTTACACCCTTATTTGAAGAGAGTTTTCCATCATTATCTATTTGCGTTACTATGTCTCCATTTAAGCTTATTACTTTTGCTCTTATTGAGCCGTCGCACATGTAAATATACTCATTTTCTTTTATCATATCTAAAATATTTGGCTGATTTATGCAAACTTTGTAACTGTTATTGTCTATCTTTTCGCCCTCTATATTCTCTTTGGTAAAAATTACTCTATCGCCTTTTTTGAGATAAAAATCTGACTTAAGTTTTCCTACTCTCACTTTTGGGCCACAAATATCTTGTAAAACTCCTACTTTTATATTTACATTTTTTGAAGCGTCTCTAATTTTTTTTATAGTCGCAGAGTGATATTTGTGAGTTCCATGACTAAAATTGAGACGAAAGACATTAACGCCAGCTTTTATAAGTTTTTCTAAGATCTCTAAACTATCGCTTGCTGGACCAATTGTCGCTAAAATTTTTGTTTTTTTCTTCACAAATATGCCTTTTACTTGAACTATTTTATTTTACTACATCTTCATCATAAATACAAATCAATGTATCTAGTTTTTTTCTATTTTCTTAATTTCATCGCTACTTAACCCATAAAGATCATAAACCAAGTTATCTATTTTTTCAATACTACTTTTAACTAAATTCTCTAAATTCTCAATCTTCTCTTTTATCTCTATCTTATCATCAACATTTAAACTCTCAAAGTGTTTGTTGTATTTTGCTATTTTCTCTTTTGATGCTATGATGGTATCTACTAGGGCAATAAACGGCTCTTGTGAAATTGACTTAGATTCTAGGTTTTGGTATAATAGTTGTATTAAATCAGTTTGACGCCAGAAAGCTTTCGAGCAACTACCCGCTGGACAATTTAGAGTGAGAGGACTGGTAGTCTCTCCAAGCTGATTTACTTCATTTAATCTTCCATTTTTTATCTGTTTTGCTAGGTTTTTATTATTTTGGACAAGCACAGAAAGAATTATATCATCATTAGTTGCTATTAAAAGAGTTCGTTTATCATCCAGATTTGCACCATAAACCACCCGCTTATCATCACAATTTTCCAATACAATATAAATATGAGATTCTATAAAAGGTATAATTTTATAAAACGCAATATCTAAATCTACATGCCCATCATAATTTTTTATATACCCTCTTTGTTTAGCAAATAGGAACTCTGTTATAAAATACTCTTTGCCTTGTATGGTTGTAACCGCAAGCTTTTTATCTTTTATATATCTTTTTTGATGGGGTAAATTTATGAGGTAGTTTATATTTTCTTTGTGGATTTTGTATGATTTTGGGATGTTTGGGATTGGTAGTTT
>JAERRW010000091.1 GCA_016735235.1 Sulfurospirillum sp.
ATTTGTGCTTCATAACCACTTTTTTTTAATATTTGTTTTATTTTTTCTTGATGCTCAAAGCCTTTTGTCTCTAATACTATAGTTATTTTTGCATCACCATAGGAGAGTTTAGTTGAAATTCTATCATAGTCTATCTCTATAATATTTGCACTTGCAACTCTAAGAGTATCTGTAAGCTCCATTAATGCACCGGGTTTATCTATAAGTGTGATTAATAATTTCATTTTTCTATGTGATTTAATTAAGCCTTTTTCAATAATAACTGAAAGCATTTGAACATCAATATTTCCACCACTCAAAATTGCTCCAATTTTAGAATCTTTAAAGTATTTAAATTTTTTATGCATTATGGCCGCTACACTTGCCGCACCGCCTCCCTCGACTACAAGTTTTTGACGCTCTAAAAGAGACAAAATAGCATTTGCTATCTCTTCATCATCAACTTGCACTACTTCATCTACACACTCTAAAATATGATTCAAATTATTTTCACTTACATCTCTAACCGCAATGCCGTCGGCAATAGTTCTTACGCTTGATGAATTTATAATTTTTTTAGCCTTAAATGAGTTATATATTGAAGGAGCTCCACATGCAGTTACACCAATAATTTTTATCTTTGGGTCGATCTGTTTTATTGCACTCGCTACTCCACTAATAAGCCCTCCTCCGCCTATAGGAACTACTATAAAA
This sequence comes from Sulfurospirillum sp., assembly GCA_016735235.1. Lineage (GTDB taxonomy): Bacteria > Campylobacterota > Campylobacteria > Campylobacterales > Sulfurospirillaceae > Sulfurospirillum_A. The sequence continues at coordinate 694 of JAERRW010000091.1, forward strand.
TCTAAATCACTAACAATATCTAACATCTCCAAGGCAATTACACCTTGTCCTGCTATAACTTTTTCATCTTCAAAAGGGTGTATAAAAATTAAATCATTTTTTTTTGCATACTCTAAAGCATACAAATAGGCTTCATCGTAATTATCACCATGAAGTATAACTTTAGCTCCTAGATTTTTTGTTCCAGTTACTTTTAAAAGAGGTGTTGCTTCGGGCATAATAATAGTTGCTTTTATGCCAAATTCTTTTGCGCTATACCCTACTCCTTGAGCATGGTTCCCCGCACTAGCAGCAACAACTCCTTTTATATTTTTAGAGTTATTTAAAAATGCTATTTTATTGTAAGCACCGCGTATTTTATAAGCTCCAGTCAACTGTAAATTCTCTTTTTTTAGATAAATATTTGCTTCAACACTTTCACTAAGAAGTGGTGCATAAGTAAATGGAGTTTTATTTATTACTTTACTTGTTCTTCTTTGGGCTTGCAATATTTCACTTAACTCTATCATTTATAACTCTTTATTTGAATTTTTGAAATTATATCATACAAAAACTTGACTTTAAACACATGTTAATCTATGCTTTAACATGTCAATAAAAAATGAGACAACTCATATAGTTTTTGATCTGCACAGAGTACCGCAAGCCATTTTGCTTTAAAAGATAGTATTTCTTGTGTCAAATCTTCTGCTTAAAATATACCCTATAACCAATAAAAATATAGTTAATACATAGATAAACACATAGCTTGATACAAATTTTAATAAAACTCCGCCCAATATAGGAAAGAATAGACCAAAAGAAGTTATAGTTGTTTGCAAGGCTGTATAAGTTGGTCTTTTTTTTTCTGGAGCTATCTCTATTATGAGATTCATTCCGCTTATATTAAAACCATCTATAGATATACCAAAAAATAGAAACACTAAAGCATAAGTGTAAATATCATATGCAAATATAGCTATAACAAATGATAAAATAGAAAATAGAAAACTCAAAGACAACATCTTTTCGTAATCATGAATTTTTCTCCAAATAAAAGTACTGCCAAATATACTTCCAATCATTTGTATGGCTATAAATCCGCCAAGCATCCAACCTGTTAAAGCAAATGATTTATTTGCATTTAAAATAACAAATGGCATCGATAAAAAATAACTATAGCCTAAAAAAATAACTACTATTTGTTGTTTTAATCTATTGTCATTTTTCAAAATTTTCATGGAATTTTGTATAAATTTTTTAAAACTTTTCTCTTTTATTGAAACCTCTTTTTTTATAGGCTCATTCATAGTTGAAAATGCTATAAAGCCTAACATCATAGGAAAACTGCTTAACATAAAAAGATAAGCATAATTTATAGGTGCTTCAAACTTGGTGAGTATATAGCCTGTAACCATACCGCTTATAATTGATGCTATAGAGCCCGCAATTTGTCTATTTGCCATAGTTTTGCCACGATACACTTTAGTAAATAGTTTTGCTTGAAGTTCTTTAAAATATATTGCTCCAAAACCAGCGGAAAATGAGAAGGAGAATAGACCAAGTCCTATACAAATTAGGGTTAAAGTCTTATTTGTGTCACCAATTAAGTATATACTTAACCCTATAAAAAACCAACTAGAAAGTCTAAATAAAAATACTTTTTTTAGATATGGTAAAACTTTTTTATATGTTTGGGCATGAAAAGCGGCATAGAGTTGAACAGCTATTGCCCCTCCTCTAAGCAAAGAGACAAACAGACCTACAATAATTGCACTATCACTAAAATGGTAAACCATAAGAGGTAGAATTGTTGATGGTTCTGCTATAGTAACGGCTAATGATAAAAAAAATGCATGAGTTACATTTTTGTAATTATTTTTTGGGTCATCTACTTTAAACACTAAATTAAAGCTTCTTTTATAAGAGATTTTGCAATCTCTTTCCCCTGATTTACTATATGATTTACATTTAAATCTTCTAAAAGCTTTTTTTCTTCATGATCAACTACTCTTACTACTGTATTTATAGGTTTTTTAAATGAATCTAATAATTCGCAAATAAGTCTTAATTTTTTTTCATTACTAATTGCAACTATTACAGATTTGCAAGTTTTAACACCATTTTGTACCATTATGCTTTTCATTGCAACATTTCCAAAAAACACAGGGTCATTTCTACTTTCACCTAATTTTACCAAATTTATATTATGCTCAATGACGAGAAATTTTACATTTCTTTTTTTAAGTATACGCACTATCTCTTGCCCTAATTTTCCATAACCACAAACTATAATATGATCTGATAAACCAGAAGAACTAATAGTGTATTCCTTTTCAAGATTTTCACTAGTAAACATGTCGGCTATAGCTTTTACATTTTTTAGTATAAATGGGGTTAAAATCATAGAAATCGCTACCGTTACAATAAGAATTTGATTTGTAATTGGTTCTATTAATGAGCTTGAGCTAGCAAGTGCAAAAACAGCCAAAGAGAACTCTCCAACTTGAGAGATAGAGAGTGCCGCTTTTAAAGAGACTCTTTTATTGGTATAGTAAGATAGTAAAGTAAATATAATTATCATTTTAATAACCATTACTGCAACTAAAAGTGAAACTATTTCAAAAAAATAATCTTTAATTATAGACATGTCTATTTGCATTCCAATTGTTATAAAAAACAGACCAAGCAGTATATCTCTAAAAGGAATTAAATCGGCTTCTACTTGATGCCTGTATTTAGTATCTGCAATCATCATACCCGCTATAAAAGCTCCCAATGAGTAAGTGAAGCCAAATAGATGGGCAAAATAAGAAGATCCAATAACAATAAGTAAAATAAATGCTATAAATATCTCTTCGCTATCACTAGAAACTACTTTGGAGAAAAATGGGTTTAAAAGATACTTTCCAGCAAAAAATAGTAAACCAATAACTATAATAGCACTTATAAGTGTTTTTATTAGCAGCGCTGATACGGAGCTATCCGTAATGGTAAAAAAATTTATCATAAGAAGAAGTGGTATGACTGCTATATCTTGAAAAAGTAAAATTCCTAATACTTTTCTACCGTATGTTGTATGAATATCTCCATTATCGTTCAAGATTTTTAAAACTATTGCTGTTGAAGATAATGCAAAAGCAAAACCAATAATAATAGCACTTTTTTGTTCAATATTAAACATATATTTTGCCATTATAGAGAATATTAAACCTGTTGCTAGTACTTGAATTGTACCGTTGAAAAATACCTCTTTTTTCATGCTCATCAAGTGTTTCATAGAAAATTCCAAGCCAATAGTAAACATCAAAAAAACTATACCAAATTCAGCTATATGACTTAATTTCTCACTACTATGAAGTGCGAACATGTATGAGATAAGTGTTCCTGTTAAAATATAACCTATAATAGTAGGAATATTAAAGCGTTTTAAAAAAAGATTTAAAAAAGTAGCTATCGTGGTTGCTGTTAATATAATTAAAAGTAAGCTATCCATTGCAATTTACATCTAATGATTTTTTTAATCTATTTTCCAAAAAGTATAATTTCATAAGTATTTTTCCTTTTTATAAGAGGATTATTAGTTTTATTGCCACCTTTTAAAGTATTAATCTCCTCTTTTAGCTCATCTATAGTATTTTCATACTCATCGAGCTTCTCTTTAAGTTGCATAACAACATCAACACCGGCTAAATTAACACCTAAGTCTCTAGTAAGTCTTAGTATCATTTTTATTCTATCTATATTTCTTGGAGAGTATAAACGCATTTTGCCATTAGTGCGAGATGGCATTACTAGCCCTTCTCTCTCATATTGACGAAGAGTTTGTGGATGAATTGTTAAAACTTTTGCAACAACACTTATGAGGTAGACAGGTTCATCATATCCATACATAATACTTATCCTTATTTCTCTGGTAATTTATCTTTGAGAAGTTCTATTAAATTATCATCTAAGTCATCAATACTAGGAATTACAATGTTTGTTTTTAAATACAAATCACCTTTTATTCCAGCTTTACGATTCATGGCCCCATACTCTTTAACTCTAAATTTTTGATTGTTTTTAGTGCCTTCTTTTACTTTAAGAGTTATCTCTTTATAGAGAGTTTCTACTTTTATTTTACCACCAAAAAAAGCAAATTTCAAGGGAATATCTATTGTTTTAACAAGATCACTACCTTTTCTGTCGTACTCTATACTCTCACTTACTTCAACACTCAATATCATGTCGCCACGCTGTCCTTGAATATTTTTGCCTTTGTTTTTTATGCGAAGTTTTTCACCATTTTTAAGACCAGCTGGCACTTTTACATCAAAACTCTCTCCATTATAATTTACAGAGTGTTTTCCGCCAAGAACTGCAATGCTAAAAGGTATAGTTATTCTAGCATTAACATCGAGATCGGGCATACCAAAATCTCCAAAACCGCTACTCATTCCACCACCAAACATGCTTCTTAGAATATCATTTAAATTTGCTCCACCTTGTTGACTTGCAAAATCATGAAAATTTTGACCACCAAACATGCTGTCACCATGTTGATCATATTGTAGTTTTTTTGATTTATCGCTTAGTATCTCATAGGCCGCATTTATCTCTTTGAATTTATCTTCAGCTTCAGCTTCCTTGTTGATATCTGGATGATATTTTCTTGCTAATCTTCTATAGGCTTTTTTTATCTCATCACTATTGGCATTTTGAGAAACTCCCAAAGTAGCGTATAAGCTCTTACTCATTCTATTTTTATCCTCTTTTTATAGTATCTATATTGTATAGATAATACCATAAAAGTTTAGTCTATGTCAATCAACTTTGCTTTTTTAAGAAATGTTTACTATGTATTAACTTCACTTTATTATACTTGGTCATTAACAATTTATCCAAAGGACAATATCATGAAAAAAATGATTTTATTTTCAACTATATCTGCTATGGCTCTTGTTGCCAATGAAATAACTATAAAAAACATGCCAAGCAGTGCAAAAAGAGTTTATCCATCAAATGAAAACATTATATTATCTTATAACAACTCAATAAAAGAGATAAAAAAAAGTGTTGTAAATATCTCTACAACTAAAACTGTAAATAAAAATAATCAATTTGATCAAATGTCAAACAATCAATTTTTAAGAGATTTTTTTGGTCAAACTTATCCTGAAATAAACCAACAAAAAAGAAAAACTAGTTCTTTGGGGTCTGGTGTGATTATATCTCAAAATGGTTATATAGTTACAAATAACCATGTAGTTGAAGGTGCTGATGAAATAATAGTTACTCTTGAAGATACAGACAAAGAGTATATAGCTAAAATAGTAGGGCTTGATTCAAAAACTGATTTAGCTGTTATAAAAATTGAGGCAAGTAAATTAAAAGCTGCTAAATTTGGAAACTCTGAAACCATTAAAGAAGGTGATTTAGTATTTGCCATAGGTAATGCTTTTGGAGTTGGTGGCTCAATTACACAAGGTATTATTTCTGCTTTAAATAAAAATAAAATAGGACTAAATCAATATGAAAATTTTATACAAACAGATGCTTCGATTAACCTTGGAAATTCTGGCGGTGCTTTAGTAGATAGTCGTGGCGCATTGATAGGTATAAATAGTGCTATTCTTTCAAAAAGTGGTGGAAATAATGGAATAGGTTTTGCTATTCCATCAAAAATGGTAGCAAATATTGCTGTTTCACTTATTGAAAATGGTAGAATTGATAGAGGTTATTTAGGTGTATCTATTTCTGACTTAACTAAAGAACTTAAAGAGATATACAAAAGTCAAACTGGAGCATTTATTTTAAATGTAGAGAAAAACTCTCCTGCATCAAAAGCGAACTTAAAACTTGGTGATTTAATTGTTGGTATTGACGATAAAACAATAAAAAATGCAAATGATTTAAAAAATATATTGGCAAATAAAACACCGGGTAAAACTATTGAAATAAAATTTGAAAGAAATAAAGAGATAAAAAGTACCAATATAGTTTTAGCTAATATGGATCAAAGTTTAAACCAATCTGCTAAAATAACACATATAGAGGGCTTAAAGCTCCAAGAGCTTACTACTAACATGCGAACTAAATATAAAATTCCAAATCAAATAAGAGGTGTCTTGGTAGCGGGTGTTAAAATTGATTCATATGCCCATAAACTTGGGTTTCTTGTTGGTGATATTATTATACAAATAAATCAAGCGAGCATAGAGAGCTTTAATGATGTAGAAAAAACGCTTAAAGAAAAAAATAAAAAAATAGTGTTTGTAAATAGAAATGGCAACCATGTGCCTATAGTAATAAAATAGGTGTATAAGCTTTTTTAAGCAAAATAAAAATTATGCTTTTATACTTTTTATACGATAAGTTTTAACAGAAGGGTTTTTGAAAATTGCTGCTGTTAGTTTATTTCCATTAACACATCCAGTATCGATTCCTAAAGAGTATTTGCCCTTTTTTATTTTTTCTAGTCGTTGATGTCCATAGACTATGAAACCTTGATTGCCATTATATTTGTCTGCCCAAAATAGACTTTTTTTATTTAGGTGTTTGAGTGTTAATATTTTTTTTATATTGTGTTTTGTTAATTTTTTTAAGTTCATATTGTTTAAAATACCGCCATGAAGTATAACTATATTTTTATATTTTAAATAAATAGGTAATTTTTTTAGATACTTAATATGTTTTGAGCTTAAATTATCTATAATATCTTGCTCATTTTTATTGAGTGATATTGGATTTTTTTTGTTTGATTTTTTGTGGTTAAGGTGTTGTAAAAGTCTATCTTCATGATTGCCTAAAACTGATTTTATATTGTGTTTTATAAGATAATCGAGTACTTTTATAGAGTCTTCACCTTTTGTTATTATGTCTCCTACACAAACTTCAATACTATTTTTTTTAGGATCTATTTTTTTACGAAGTTTTTTTAGTTCATTGTAACAACCATGAACATCTCCATATATTATTAATCTACTCATATACTACATGTTACCTCTTGAAAAAATAATTAAATTAATTTTGAAAATTTAACATATAATTATACAGTTTTAAGCTTTTTCTTCTTTTAAATACTATAATTCATTAAACACTATTCTCATTGTGCATCTTAAAAGTGATAACAAGATTAAAGCATAACTCACTTAACATCATAAGTTCCCAATGAGAAATAATATCTAAAAATGGCATTCCTTCTTTTAAGCTTTCAAAATCTATATTGCATACAAAGCCATAACTCATGTCAGGAGGTTTTATCTCAGGTAAATCTCTCATATATAAAAAATCAAAAAATATATTTGTCTCTCTTTGGCGTCGTCTAATTCTTTTAAGAGTTCCTGCAAAATCTTTTTCACTTAACATGTTTTGTGCATGAATATTATGTGAAAGTACATTTCTAACAAATGAAACTATATCAAAAAAGTCTTCCAACTGTTTACCAAGACGCATTTGCATAAAGTTTTTAAAAGGACTTTCAAGTCTCAAAGCTTCGACCATAGCCATGCATATGCCTCTAAAAGCGTTAAACTCTACAAAATATTCAAAAAGAGTTATCTCTTCAGTTTTCACTATTTTTGCATCACTAAGTAACTCTTTAATAATATCTGGATTAAAACTATAGCTTTGAGATTTGTTAAAATTTCTCTTTATATTTAAATTCTTATTTACTAATTTCTCTTTTTTAGAAAGAGTTCCAAAAAACTCTCCAAGATGTAAAAAATAAAAATTTTGTTCCACTAAAAGCAGAGCATCATCTAAAAGAATTTGATTTTTCATAAAATAAATAACATGTAAATTCTCATGACTTACTTAAGCTCTATTTTTAAAAGTTCCGAAAAACGCTTAGGTGCTGGTATGATTATTTCTGTTTTATATGAAGAGATATTTTGAGTATCAACTACGCTCCAAATTTTATCTATTTTATAGTCACTTTTTTGATCGTTAATGTACAAAATACTATTTTTTGCTTTCTTGACATCTTCTTTAGATAAATAAATAGTAAGTTTGCCTTTTGAAATATCATATACATCCACTAAAGGTGTTCCTACATTAACAAAATCACCTCTATCTACATAAGTTTTATATATAAGAAAACCTTTTTCTACCTCTACACTTTTTTTTGAGATACTATCTTTAAGTGAATCTATTTTAAAACTCAAATCACTAATAGAGACTTTTAAATTTTCTAAAGAGTTTTTTAGTGCTAATACTTGGTTGCTTGAATTTATAAGATTTATAAGTTCCAAATCTTTGCTTGTTCTTGATTTAGTTTTTAAATCTTTAATTTTTTTATAATTTTCTTCTCTTATTCGTTCTACTTCTTGTGAATTTTTAACATTTTTACTTATTAATTTCATAGTTCTTTCTAGTGAGAGTAGTTTTATTTTAGAACTTTTCAACTCTTTTTTATTTAAAAAATCATCTATTTGTATTAAAACTTTACCATCAGATACTTTTCCTTCAGCCTCTTTAAAAAGAGACATAACTTCACCACTAACACTCGCTTTTATGGAGTATGCAACATAAGGCTCAACTTTTGCATAATAGATACTTGCATTTAAACTAAGAGTAAAAATACAAATGCTCAATAAGTATTTCATGCCTTTCCTTGATAATTTTTTTATTAGTATACATAATTTTTGTAAATGAAATTATATTAAATAGTAATCTCTTTTATATCTGCTATCAATTTTAGCTCACTATAAATAGTAGCAATTAAATTTTGTCTATTTTTTTTGATTTTTTTATTATCAACATTAACCATTACATTATCAAAAAAATTATCTATTTGAGGCTTTAAACCAAAAAGAGCGTCTAGTTTGTCTCTATATGTTTTATAATCTTTTAATACTCTATTTTGAAACTCTACATGTAGAATTTTCTCTTCATTAGTCTCAAAAAGTTTTTCATCAACATGTAGCTCCTTTTCAATATCGACATCTTTAATAATATTTGCAACTCTTTTAAATGTAGAAAATATATTTTTAAATTCGCTACTATTTGTAATACTATTCAATGCTTCTATTTTTAAAAATAGTTTTACTATATCTCTTTCGCCACTATTTATTACTGCCTTTGTAATAGATGGATTGGTGCTGGAGAATTGGTACACTCTTTCTAAGAAAAAATTTTCCAATTTTTCTAAATTAAAACTTGCATAATTTGTGCTTAAACTTATGAAATCATCTTTTATATTAAATGATAAATTATTATTTAACACTATTTTTATAATACCGTTTACAGATCGCCGTAATGCAAATGGATCTTTTGTTCCTGTTGGTATTTTTCCTACACTAAACAAGGCAAGCAAAGAATCTATTTTGCCGCAGAGTGCGACTAAAGAGCTACACAAATTACTAGGAAGTTTGCTATTTTCACTTTTTGGCAAATATTGTTCTTTTATGGCAAGACTAACAAGCTCATCTTCACCAGCAACTTTTGCATAATAGTAACCCATGAGTCCTTGAAGTTCAGTAAACTCATAAACCACTTCACTAAGAATATCTGCTTTACTCAACATAACCGCTCGGTTACAAATATCGCTTATCTCTTTTTTGTTTTTATAGTCTATATGTATACTAAGATTTTTCTCATATTTTTTTATCAAAAACTCTATAATAATTTTTTCTCTTAGCACTTTATCAAAAACCGAACCTAGACCATCAAGAAAAATAACATCTTTTAAACCATTAAAATCGAGTCCGTTACTCAAGTCATTATTATAAAAAAATAGTCCATCACTAAGCCTTGCATGTAGAACTTTTTCATTTCCTTGGACTATCAATCTACAGTCATCACTAATTGCATTTGAGACTACTATAAACTTATTTGTAATCACTTTATTTTTGAAAATAGAAAAATATCTTTGATGGTTTCGCATTGAAGTGATTATAATTTCTGGAGGAAGTTTTAAAAACTCTTTATCAAATGTACCTATTAAAGCTTTGGGAGATTCAGTCATAGCGACTATTTCTAAAAGCAACTCTTCATCAGTGTTTATATTTATACTATTTTCTTGCTCAATAACCTTGAACTGCTCCAATATCATCTCTTTTCGTCTATCTTGACAAAGAACAACACCTCTTGATTCAAGTTTTGTAAAATAATCCTCAGCAAAATCATAGGCAAAAGGTTCGCTTGAGATAGTGCGATGAGCATATGAAAAACATTTTGATTCAATGCCATATGTTTTAAAGCTAACATGTTCATGTCCAAGCATTGCACCAATCCATCTTATGGGACGTATAAAACTTCTCTTGTCTGTTCCCCATCTCATAGACTTTCCAAAATTAAGCTTTGAGAGAAACTCTTCTACCATTTTACCTATGATTATTGTTGAGAGCTGTCCTTTAATATCTTTTTTGAAATATAGAACTTCTTTGCCATTTTTAATAGTACTACCAATAACTCCAAGAGACGCCCCGCATTTTTTAGCAAAACTATTTGCAGCGGGTGCGGGCTCACCATTTTTGTATGCAACACATAAAGGTGCTCCAAAAAACTCCTCCTCTTTATCTGCTTGAGAAACAGGGAATTTGCTATGCCATAAAACCAATCTTCTTGGTGTGTAGTAAAATTTAAATTCACACTCAAGTTCATTATTTTCAAGAATGTTAAGCCATTTTTTTTCTATGTTTGGTAACTCTTTCAAAAATGGAATTGCTGGAAGTTCCTCGACTCCTATCTCTATTAAAAGTGGTTTATACATAAAAAAAAGCTACTCAACTTCTGCATCAATTATATCTTCATCTTTTTTAGCACCTTTAGGCTCAGCTGGACTTTTATCATCTTTTTTATACATAGCTTCTGCTAGTTTGTGGCTAGCTTCTGTAAGAGTTTTTACTTTTTCATCAATTTGCTCCTTAGTAGCACTCTCATTAGCTAAAACATCTTTTAACTCTTTTAATTTTAACTCAATATTTTCTTTATCTTCAGCACTAATTGAATCTCCCATTTCGCCTAAAGATTTCTCTGTTTGATGAGCAAGTGTATCTGCTTGATTTCTTGCATCTACTGCATCTTTGCGTTTAATGTCCTCTTCTTTATGAAGTTCAGCATCTTTTACCATTTTTTCAATTTCAGTATCATCAAGTCCACTTGAGCCACTAATAGTAATAGTTTGGGCTTTTCCTGTGGCTTTATCTGTTGCACTCACAACTAAAATACCATTTGCATCTATATCAAAAGCAACTTCAATTTGAGGTACACCTCTTGGAGCTGATGGAATATTTTCTAAATTAAACTGTCCTAAAGATTTGTTGTCTCTTGCAAACTCACGCTCACCTTGAATAGCATTAATAGTAACTGCTGGCTGGTTATCTTCTGCTGTTGAAAAAGTTTGAGTCTTTTTAACAGGAATAGTAGTCCCTTTTTCTATAAGTTTAGTCATAACTCCACCTAAAGTCTCAATTCCAAGGCTTAGAGGTGTAACATCAAGAAGAAGAACATCTTTAACATCACCTTTAATAACAGCACCTTGAATAGCAGCACCAATTGCAACTACTTCATCGGGATTTACCGATTTATTTAACTCTTTTCCAAAAAATGCTTTAATTTTCTCTTGAACTAATGGAATTCTAGTACTACCACCAACCATAATAATCTCTTTAATCTCATCTTTACTTAAATCACTATCTTTAACAACTTCGGCTATTTTTTTAATAGTCTCTTCTACTAGATCTTCAATCATAGATTCAAATTTAGCACGAGTTAATTTCTTAACTAAATGTTTTGGTCCAGATGCATCTGCTGTAATAAATGGTAAATTAATTTCAGTCTCAATAGCAGCAGAAAGTTCTTTTTTAGCATTTTCTGATGCTTCTTTTAATCTTTGAAGAGCCATAACATCTTTTTTAAGGTCTATCGCATTATCTTTTTTGAACTCTTGTGCTAACCAATCAATAAGGCGGTTATCAAAATCATCTCCACCTAAAAATGCATTACCACCAGTTGCTAAAACCTCTACGACATTATCGCCAGTTTCTAAAACTGTAACATCAAATGTACCACCACCAAGGTCATAAACTACTATTTTTTCAGCCTCTTTTTTATCTAGTCCATACGAGAGTGCCGCAGAAGTTGGCTCATTAATAATTCTTAAGACATTTAATCCAGCTATTACGCCAGCCTCTTTAGTTGCTTTTCTTTGGCTATCATTAAAATAAGCAGGTACAGTAATAACCGCATCCGTTACCTCTTCACTTAAAAAAGCTTCAGCATCTTCTTTTAGCTTCATAAGAACTTTGGCAGAAATCTCTTGAGGAGTATGAACCTTTCCCTCTATTTTAATTGCACAAGCACCATTTCTATCTACTATTTCGTATGGAAGTCTTTTTTTAGCTTCTTTAGTTTGCTCTTCATTACTCATAAGCCCCATAATTCTCTTTATAGAGTAGATAGTTCTTTTAGGATTTGTTACAGCTTGTCGTTTTGCAATTTCTCCTACTAAAATTTCATTTTTATCTGTAAAAGCTACAATCGATGGAGTTGTATTTCTTCCCTCTTTATTTGCTATAACTTTACTTTCTCCTCTTTCGTATACGGCTACACAAGAGTTTGTTGTTCCTAAATCTATTCCTATTACTTTTCCCATTTTTTATCCTTTGTTATTTTATTTTATTGCTATTTAACTGTACTAACCATAGCTGGTCTTAATACTCTGTCTTTTATTTTGTATCCCTTTTGAAATACCTGTAAAATTTCACCACTCTTTTTATCTTCACTATCTACTTGCATAACTGCATTATGAAAGTTAGGATCAAAGTCTCCATCTACATGTACAACTTCAATTCCATGTTTTTCAAAAGATTTTTTAAACTGATCTACTGTTAAATTGATTCCCTCTTTTACTTTTTCAAAAAGTTCTTCTGGCTTAATGTCTTCACCCTCTTTTAAGAGTGATGCTGCATCAAGAGCATCAATAACAGGCAACATGTCTCTCGCAAAAAGTTCATTTGCATATGCTACTGCACTTTGTTTCTCTTTTTCAAGTCTTTTACTCATGTTTTCAAAATCTGCATGTACTCTTATGTATTTATCTTCAAGATGGACTACCTTTTCTTTTAAAGTCTCTAATTCATCAACTGCAGAAATCTCTTCATCGACTGGAGGACTATCTTTTTCAACTATAGAAATTTCATCGACTTGCTCAACCTCTTCAACCTCTTCTTTCACTGTTTGAGTTGTATCTTTATCTGTGTTAATTTCTTCTTCTTTTTCACTCATTTACTCTCTCCTTGATTTATAAAACCTTCAAAATTACTACCAATTTCACCGAAGTAAAATAGACTAGCACTCTTCTTTTCAATGGTGGCTAACTGCTTGACCGCTAAACATCCATAGGGAACAAATCCATTAAAATAGACACCATCTTTTAATCCAAAAGAGAATTCATTATTCAATAATTTATTTATAAAACTACTATCATTTTGCTCTCTTGCAATTTCATAGAGTTGATCTACACCAACACTAAGAAGAGGCTCATGATTTAATATTTGATCTAATTTGTCATACAGTTCGCGTAGTCCTACTTGAGAAGAGATATTTTTTAACTCTCTCATCTCAGAACCAATCAAATTTGACAAAAATCTTTGAACTTGTTCATTATATTTTAAAACAACTTCTTGAGTATCAAATGTGAGTATAAGAAACCTGTTACTTACTTCAATAATCTCTTTCAAAAACTCTTCTGTACTTTTTTGAACAACACAAAAAAGACTACACTCATTGGCTAAATTTTCAAATTTATCTATATCGACTATCTCTATAGTCTTCATAGGATTAAGTCTATTTACCCAGTACTCTATAAGAGCATTATTGGTCGGCACTCTTCCGCTACTAACATGTAGTTGGACTAATGCACCCTCTTTCGAGAGTTTATTAAGATAGATTCTTATTGTAGAAGGCGATATTTCTATATCCATACATTTTTGAAGTTCACTCGAACCTATAGGTTCTCCCGAACTTAAGTACTCTTGAATTATTGCTTCTAATATAATGTCTCTTTTGCTCATTAGCACTCTTTACCTTTAATTGCTAAGATATTATACAACATTGAGTGTAGTTTTGTCAAGTCATAACCTTAGTCAAGTAGGCTAAAGTTATTTTAACTATATTTCAGAGGTAAAATTTAGAAAGTTAGCAAAATACATGATTCAAAATATTTTTATCGACTGCAAATTTTACAAAACAATGTATCGCTACTCTACTCATCTAGCTCAATAAAAATAGAGTCTAAAATTTGATTTTTAAATCTTATTGATTCAAGTTTTTGTTTTAAAAAAATATTTTCCTCTTCTAGAATTGAGTTTTCAGAGTTTAGTTTATGCATGTCTCTGCTAATGTAATAGATTTGATTTTTTATATATATTTTTGGAAGTATAATAAAAAAAGCTATTGTAAGAGATAGATATACTAGAATCAAAAATTTAAAATCTAAATTTTTCTCTTTATTATACTCTGACAATAACTCTTGTTTATCGCTCATAATTGTCTCTTTTTGAAGTTGAACATTTTAGTTTTGTATCTCATTTTAATTTAAATACTCTCATCTTGGAGCTACGACTTCTTGGGTTTATTTTTTCTTCTTCTATTTTAGGAGTTATTGGTTTTTTAGTAATTATAGCTCCCAATGAGTGATTATTGCCACAATCGCACCTCATAGCACCAGATAAACAGATGCAATTTTGTCTCCAAAACTTATATGTTTTTTTTACTATTCTGTCTTCTAGCGAATGAAAAGAGATAATTGCTACTACACAATTTTGTAGTTTAGAGTTACCAATAGATTCTAGAAGTTCATTTAACTCTCCTAATTCATTATTGACTTCTATGCGTATCGCTTGAAATGGTAAAGTTGCTGGATGAATTTTAGGTTTTCCTCCAAGTTTTTTTAAAACCATTGCCAACTCTTGAGAACTCTTAAATGGTCGATTATCTATGATATTTTTTGCTACTCTTTTGAAATCTCTTATTTCGCCGTACTCTTTTAAAATCTCTTCAAGTTTATTTTTTGAATACTCATTAACAACACTCTTTGCACTTTTTATGTTTTTAGAATCCATTCGCATGTCAAGTGTTTTACTTTCAAAACCAAAACCTCGACTACTCTTATCTAGTTGCAACGAAGATACACCAATATCTGCTAAAATACCATGTATGGGGTAATTTGCATATTTTTCTAATATTGTTGAAAATTTAGCATGTTCAAATATAGTTCTATCTTCAAATCGTTTTAATCTTTTTTTGCTAAACTCAATAGCTTCAATATCACGATCACAGCATATAATTTTTATATTTGGATTTTGCTCCAAGAGAGTTTCACTATGTCCGCCATAACCAACAGTACAATCAATTATATAGCCATAATCTATTTTTGAAAAAACCTCTTTTACTTCATCTAGCAATACAGGCACATGTGGTATATTCATTTTGTTCTACTTTTTTTGATATAATACCAAACTAAGTAATAAATAGAGGTTAAATCTTTGCAAGAATATCTACTAGAAAATTTAAAACATGTATCTCTCTCTATGTTTAGAAAAAACTTTATTGGTATATTTCATGGATCTCTATCGGCTAGAATTGAGCAAAATAGATTTTTTATTAATAAGCGAGATGCTATTTTTGATGATGTAAAAAATGATGATTTTCTTGAACTATACTCAAAAAAAGATTATAGATGGAAAGAAGCGAGTCTTGATGCTGATATACATTTGTATATTTATCAAAATATAAATGAAGCAAAATATATCTGTTATGCAATGCCACCATTTTTAACTGCTTACTCTTTGGTTCATGATATTATCATACCACAAGACTATTTTGGTCAAATGAAATTTGGTTCTATAAAAATATACGACCCAAAACAGTTTGAAAATTGGTATGAAAGAGCTGATATAGAAATTTATAAATACATGAAAGATAAAAAAACTAACATTATGATTATAAAAGGTTACGGTATATATACATACGATAGAGACATGTTCCAACTTGCAAAAACTATAGCCCTTTTAGAAAATAGTTGTAAATTACTATACTATTCACATGGGTTTATTGAAGGTAGAGTTTAAATTTTATAAAAATAGAAGGAAAATATATTTTAAAAGCACCTAAAGGCATCATCAATATAGATATGAGTAACATTGGAGACAATCTACTCTACTATAAATATAATCTTAAGCATCTCATTAGGCTTGAAGAAGAAGGAGTAGATAAAGAATCTCAAGAATTTTTAAGCTCATATCGCTCTTTTGCAGGCTTAGTTTATGAAAATTATTTATATGAAAAACTTCTTATTTATGCTAAACACAATCCTCATTTAGGTAACTTTTTATTAAAAGGTCCTCATGCTATAAAAAAAAGTTCTCAATTCAACTCTTTACATGTGTGCAAAAACGGGCAGATAATCTATAGAATAAAATTTATTGAAATAGGTGAATTTGATGCTCTTTTTTTTAATGACAAAGAGATTATATTTGTTGAAATAACACTCATTAAGTCAGTTAAAAATTTAAAACACCGCCTTAGAAAGAAAAAAGCTCTAATAGAAATTCTATTTCCAAAACATGATGTAAAAGCTCTTATTATTTTAAACAAAGGAGCAACAGGCAGTAAACAGTTGCCAAGTTATTGTACTGTATGGTTTACTAAACCTTTTGAAATAAATGATATTTACAATCAATTTAAATCGAACAATAATTATAAAAAAAAACCATTTTTAAAACATACTGCTAAAAATTTAGTATCTGATTCTAAGCTAATTACTGCTCCATTTAAATACTACAACTCTCTTGTTTGGATGCTTCATAAACTTCGTTCAAAACCAAATAGTATACTCAATATTGAATTTTTACAAACTACAACTTGCACAAGATATATAGACTTATTTACAAAAGTATACATAGGGTACATGGATAAAAAAGATTTTGAAAACATGTATCCAGAGGTTCTTGATGTAACTCAAAAAGTAGTAGTAGCTATAGAAAAAGAGCATACAAATAAATTAGTACTCACTTATTTTATGCAATATAGTAGAAAAAAATTACTAAATATAACTATAAAAAATAAAAAAATAACCGTAGTAAAAAAAGATGCACATGGAATCTCTGTAACTGAAGTTTTCCATATTTTACATATGCTTAAAGAGGTGCATAAAATTACAGCTAAAGAGATAAAAACCGCTGAGGATTTTTT